>CAXGXT010000032.1:0-5991 GCA_964013765.1 uncultured bacterium
TATGTAGTCATGCTTGTTAACTTAGGAACAGAAGCTTACGAATTCAAAAAAGGAGATAAAATAGCCCAGCTCGTAATCTGCCCAGTGGCCAGGGCAGAAGTAGAAGAGGTTGACGAGCTTTCCGAATCTGAACGAGGTGGTGGGCATCACGGAAGTTCTGGTAGGTAAGTAAAAGTAAAATTATGGAAATGGGAGATAAAAAAATATACTTAATCGGAGGGATAGCCGGTGGATCCATTTTAATTTTGGGTACCTGGCTTTTTCTGGCCCTGCAACAACCTCAACCAATTCCATCAGCTCCAGGTACTTTTGAAAATTCGCAAATCGATGAGTTTACTGGCTTACCAACCACGCTACCAGGTAATGGACTAAATGGAGAGGTTCAGCCTCCCGTGGCAGCTCTAGAAAAAGAAAGACAATTTATTTCGGCATACTATCGCCCTCAAGCCCTAAATTATGATTCAAAATCAGACTTCTATGGTCTGCCTATTGAAAACATTAAAGAGTCTGTAACCAATTACCGAGACGTTAGTCGCAAGTTAAATTTGAATGGATCTTTGGACAGCCTGAGCACCAAAGGCTTTTCAGTTATCCTCGACCCGTTTGCTCCAAAACCGGACAATTGGCAAGGTTCTTTTCATAATTTGTCTAGCCGCGAAATTCCTATTTTTGTAAGTTCCGACGCTTTAATCTCTGTATACCAAGAAACTTTAAACCAAACCTACAAAGAAATTGAACAAAACCATTTTTATAATTCTCTTTGGGAAGTAACACATGGACTATATGAAAGAGCCAACGCCCGCTTTCAAAACCGATATCGTACTTACGGGACCAGCAACGACTTACTAACCGAAGCTGCCCGACAAGAAGCTAGCTTTCTAGCTGTAGCCTTGGAACTATTAAAACCTGATGAGTCACAAATCAAGGATACAATCTCTGACTCATCATCGTTTAGCAGATTTGAAGCTCAGCTATATAGATTTACTCCGACCAGCCAAATTGAACCTCAAGTTATTGAAGAGGTAGAACTCATTAGGTCTAGATCTAAATTAACCGACTCCCCTACTTTTCTTTACGAACGAGACTACCAACAATTTAAAGTTCCAGATTCCTATAAAGGTTCGGCCAAGCTATCGAATTATTGGTTAGCCAAAGAATGGCTGAGCAGTCAGCTATATCCACTTAACCCTAAGTCTGACAGTTGCCCAGACTGTCTACTTGACGAAGCTGACTGGAATATTAACTTTTTAGCCGGCGTCCTCCTAAGTGCCGATTTAAATAGCGATCAAAACCTCGAAAACCAGTGGGCCAATATTTACAAGAGTATTTCATTCTTTAAGGGGCTACAGCTAGGCTTAACCTACCTAGACTTCCTGGAAGCACTAGAAAATAAATTAGGACCGCAATACGATCTAGAATTTATTTTTGAAGAGGACAATGATGAGGCTAGAAATAAATTAGCCAGCATCCGTCAATTTCTAAAAGACAAAAGTTTTAGCCAAGTCCTAGGCGGTCAAATAACTGCCACTGATCAAACAGGTTTAAAACTATTACGTGACAGCTTCTTAAGTGAAAATCATATCTTCCCGTTACTAACAAATGAATCGGCCGGAAAATATATTGGCAGTTCACCAAAACCACAACCATTTACATATTGTCGAAACGGAAACCGATGCCGTCCACGAGGGCTAGATATATTGGCGGCCACCGGCAACCGAACTGCACGCGAAACCTTAACCGCAGAAAAAGATGACAACTACGAACTGTACGGTGCTTTGGCGGGGCAGCTACGAGCCAACTTTAATAGCTTGGAAAACTTTGGCTGGCACGAAAATGCATACCTATCATTATTAAATGGCTTAAATAGTTTAGTTCTCCGTCCTCAGCAAAGATACCCAAGCTTTATGCATACCAGCGCCTGGAGCTTAAAACAATTATCAACTGGCTTAGCTAGCTGGGTTGAATTCCATAGGCCTGGAACATTGCAGCCAGGCATTATAGATCCAGCCGTCGACCAACTTAGTAATTTAGTATTGGACACCGGATATGTTGAACCTTTACCAGAACTTTATAGTGAACTATTGGAAAATACTTTAATGATCCGAAATGGCTTCTTAGAATTCCAAATAATTGACCCTTCAAGCTTAGCCGTGGCCAGACTAGATGCCTTGGCCGAGACCTTAGTTAACGCCGGACGTATATCAATTTCTGAGCTAACTGGACGTCCGTTCGAACCAAGCGATTACCAATTTATTAACGGATTTGCAAATCAGCTGGCCCAAGTAAATGGAACCGATACACAAAGTATCCGACTTACTATTAACCCTTATGCTACTGACCAAGGCTACCAAGTAAGCATTGGCAGTCTAGATCTAGTGGTGGTAGTATATTCGGAAATTGACGGTGAACTAAAAATCGCTATTGGCCCAGTGTATAGTTTCCGCGAAAAAGCTGGCCGAGGTAAACCAAGCATTGCCGCTTGGCAAGATAGTTACTTAGATTACGAATAAAAATGAAATCTTACTTAGATATAGTCCAAAAAATATTAACCACCGGAATTAAAAATCCTAACCGTACCGGACAAGACACGCTAACCATAACCGGAGCCATGTTTGAGCACGACATGCAAGATGGCTATCCGTTATTAACCACAAAAAAAGTTCCTTTCCGTCTAGTAGCTTCGGAATTGGAATTTTTTATTAAAGGTATTACCGACAAGAAATGGTTGCAAGACCGAAATAATCATATCTGGGATGAATGGTGCACGCCTCTAAAAATCCCGTACGCCAACGACGAAGATACAAAAAAACGAATGCTCGAGGAGCGTGATTTGGGAACTATATATGGCTGGGAATGGCGGCACTTTGGAGCTGAGTACAAGAGTTATGAAACAGACTACTCAGGCCAAGGCGTAGACCAATTAAAAAAATTGGTCGATGATATTAAAAATGACCCGCTAAGTCGGCGCATGATTGTAATGGCCTGGAATCCCATGGATATTAACAAAGCTGTTCCTCCTTACTGTCACTATGGTTTTCAGGTAACCGTGGTTGACGGTAAGTTAAACTTACTTTGGAACCAACGCTCAGTCGACACCATGCTCGGCCTACCCTTTAATATCGCCAGCTATGCCTTAATGTTACATTTATTGGCCAAGGAAACAGGTTTAGAAGAAGGTAAATTGGTCGGATTTTTAGCCCACACTCATATTTATACTAATCATATTGAAGGAGCCAAAGAACAAATAGCTAGAGATCCTAGTAAATATCCATTAGCTAAAGTAAAAACCGATAAATTTAGTTCTATATTTGATTGGGAATACACAGATAGCGAAATAATGGACTACCAAAGCTTCCCGGGTATTAAATTTGATATTGCAGTCTAATATGAAAATTATTTTACTCATGGCTATGACAATCGATGGCCGAATTGCCAAGCACGCCGACCACAACGTGGACTGGACCTCTAAAGCTGACAAAAAACTATTTGTATCCGAGACTAAAAAACACGGAGTTATGATAATGGGCAGTACTACGTTTAAAGCTATTGGTTCGCGAGCCTTACCAAATAGATTAAATTATATCCTAACTTCGGATCCGGAAAAATTTAAAGATAAAGAACAAGCTGGTTTGCTCGAATTTGCCAAAGGCAGCCCTCAAAAAATCGTAGACAATCTAACCAAAAAAGATTTTCAATCAGCAATTTTGGCCGGTGGCGCCAAAACTAATTCTGCTTTTTTTGAGGCGGGCTTGGTCGACGAAGTAATGGTAACCGTAGAACCAAAAATTTTTGGGCAAGGTATGAATATTACTGAGGGCCAGGATTTTGACTTAAACTTAGAGTTAATTGAAAGTAAAGAAATCGGCGACGGAGCGGTACTGCTTCATTACAAAGTTATTAAGTAAAAATGTCTGGTAAATTTATCGTCTTGTACGGGATTAATAACTTAGGAAAATCTACTCAGGCTAAATTATTAGTAGACTATTTAAATAAATTAGGGAAAGAAGCAATTTATTTAAAGTACCCGATCTACGACCTGGAACCAACTGGTCCAAAGTTAAATAGTATTTTACGAGAAGGTAAAAAAGTTAGCGCACAGGAAATGCAAGAGACTTACGCCCAAAACAGGCGAGATTACGAACCACAATTAATACAAATGATTAAAGAAGACAAAATTATTGTCGGAGAAGACTACACTGGTACTGGCCTGGCCTGGGGTATGGCCCATGGAGTATCTCTAGAAGTTTTAGAAGAAATGAATAAAGATTTATTAAGAGAAGATCTATCGATACTTTTAGAAGGCGACAGGTTTATGAACAGCCAAGAAAAAAATCATTTGCATGAATCTGATAACGAACTAACTAAACGTTGTCGCCAAACTCATTTACAGTTATCTAAAAAATATAACTGGCCAATAATCAATGCAAACCAGAGTATTGATCAAGTGCACCAAAGTATAGTAGAGTTGGTTAATCAAATCCTTTCCTAAAACACATGAAACTTACTACCATAATCGGTCTAGAAATCCACGTCCAGCTCAAAACTAAGTCAAAAATGTTTTGTAGCTGTTCTAATGATGGAGAAAATCAGCCACCAAACACCACGGTCTGCCCTATTTGTTTAGGCCACCCTGGGACTCTGCCTGTTCCAAATCGACAAGCCATTGAATGGTCACTTATGGCCTCGATGGCTTTAAATTGTAAAATCCCAAAAGTTAGTAAGTTCGACCGAAAAAATTACTTCTACCCCGATTTATCCAAAGGCTACCAAATTTCACAACTTGATCAGCCTTTGGGCGGCCCCGGTAAATTAGAAATAGAGACCGATAAAGGTAAGAAAAAAATCGGTATCACCCGACTTCACCTCGAAGAAGACGCTGCTAAAAATACTCATTCTGCTGACGGGAAAAATACACATGTTGACTACAACCGAGGCGGCACTCCTCTTATGGAAATCGTGACCGAACCGGATATAAGGAGCGCAGAAGATGCAAAGTTATTGATGCAAGAACTACGTTTGATAATGCGATACTTAGGTGTGTCGGACGCAGACATGGAAAAAGGTCACTTACGCTGCGATGCAAACATATCTTTAACGGATCAAACCGGTAAAATTGACATTGAAAAGTTAAAACCAAAAACTGAAGTAAAAAACATCAATTCTTTTAAGGCGGTTGAAAAAGCTTTGGAATACGAGATAAAAAGACAGACTGAGTTATGGGAACAAGGTAAACCGCCCAACCAACTGTCGACCAGGGGTTGGAACGAAAATAATAATACAACTGAAGCCCAAAGGACTAAAGAAGAAGCTAGTGATTATCGTTATTTCCCAGAACCAGACATTCCCCCTCTAAACTTAGATGGCAAGGCAGATAATGCTTTTAGTCTAGAATCTTTAACGGCTACCATGCCAGAGCTACCAGCCGCTCGCCGAATACGTTTTGCCGAAGAATATGAAATTGGCGCTGACGAGATTAAAATTTTAACAGATGACAAACCCTTGGCCGACTACACCGAGCAAGCTATCTCAGAATTAAAAGCTTGGGTCAAAGCTAATGGTAAAACTTGGACCAAAGAGCGCAATAAACTAAATAAAGAATTAACAAACTGGTTGTTAAATAGGCTAGTAAAAATTGCTAGCGAAGCTGGTGGTAAGGCCTACGATGGCAAAGTCACTCCAGAAAACCTGGCTGAATTTGTAACCATGATTGATGACGGGAAGGTAGCCAAAAATATAGCTAAGCAGTTGATAGTCAAGATGTACGAAACCAAAAAAGACCCTTCTACTTTAATTGAAGAAGAAGGCTTAACTGCTGCTGACTCAGGAGAGCTAGACAAAATTATTGATAAAGTAATTACCAACAACCCAAAACAAGTCGAACAATTTAAAGGCGGAAAGGAAACCGTCCTCCAGTTTTTTGTCGGCATGGTTATGCGTGAGACCAAAGGCAAAGCCGACCCTCAAGAAACTGCCGACCTACTTAAGAAGAAA
>CAXGXT010000033.1:0-5846 GCA_964013765.1 uncultured bacterium
ATACACAAATTTATATGTACGTAATTTAATAGATCTCCAAAAAACTTCATCAGAAATTGTTAAGACTGGAGAAAATTTGTTAGGTGACGAGATATTTTTTATTCATTTAGAGAGCGTGGGAAGTGCTTTTATTGGTCAGCAAAATACGCCTCAGTTGCTGTCTGCAAATAATAATGGAATTTTATTTCCTCATTTTTATAGTAATAGTGTTCAGACTTTACGCGCCGAAGAAAGTATTCTGTGTGGCCTAGCGCCCTCGCTCGGACCAAACGTAGTAAACGTACTTAGTAAAAAACAATTGCAAGAGTTACCTTGTTTACCAAAAATATTTGCAGAGCAAGGATACCAGACTAATTTTTATAAATCGGATCATCTAGAGTTTAACAATACTGGTGAGTTTATGTCGGCTATTGGATTTAATAAGGTGCACAATAGCGATGTTATGCAGTCTGGTGACCCGGAGCTTGATTGGGGTTTTCGAGAGGATATTTTTTACCAACGAGTACGAGAGGATTTAATCCAAGACGATGTGGAAAAGAAATTTGTTTATATTGCAGTTAGCTCGACTAATCATGTCCCTTTTGAAATTAGCGACGAAAGCTTTATTGGCCGAGTGCCTTATGCAAAGCCTGCTAATTTTGCCCAAAGCATGGCCAATACTATATATACGCAGGATGCGTACCTAGGAGAATTGCTTGCCGACATAAAAACTGAATATCCGCAGGCGGCTATATTTGTGCTAAGTGACAGTTCTTGGCCGGCTGGGCAGCATGGTAATATATATAACGAGGTTGGGGCTTTTGAGGAAAATTTCTCAACTTTTTTTCAATTTATACCATCACAAAAAAGTCCGGCTAAGTTTACCGTGGATCGGGTGGTCGATAGTCGATACAGTCAGATGGATATCCCTAGTACTATTTTAAACTTAATGGGTTGGGAATTGTCTACTCCTCAAGCTTGGCTGGGGAAATCTTTTGCACCTGAATTTTTTGGAGAGCAGGCAGAGTCCAGGCCTGCCTTAAGTGCCCAGCCGTATGGCCAGCCTGGGATTACCTTGGTTGAGTATCCGTACAAAACATTATTTGACCTAAGTAGTGAGGATGTTTTGAGATTTAATTTAATGAGTGACCCCATGGAAGCAAGCCCTCAATTGTTAGATGATTCAAGCGAGAGTATTGATGAGTTAAAAAAATATTTAATTAAAAATAATTAATGGCGCGTTTAACAAATAACCATAAGGTAGTAGCAGTTTTACCAGCCTATAATGCAGCTAAAACTTTGCGACAAACAGTTAACGATATTCCTGGGGATTGGGTAGATGAAGTAATTCTGGTGGATGATGCTAGTCAGGATGATACTGTAGAGGTGGCCAGAGAATTGGGTTTAATTGTTTTTGTGCATCCAGAAAATCGTGGTTACGGCGGAAATCAAAAGACTTGTTACAAGCAAGCCTTGCAGCGCGGGGCAGACGTAGTGGTAATGGTTCATCCGGACCATCAGTATGATCCGGCTAATGTGCCGGCAGTGGTGGAACCACTTATAAATGGTTTGGCCGAGGCGGCTTTTGGTTCGCGTATGATTAATCGTCAGCGGGCTTTGATGGGGGGCATGCCACGTTGGAAGTATGTAGCTAACATAGGTTTAACTAAGCTTGAAAATACCTGTCTTGGTTTAAGTTTAACCGAGTATCATTCAGGCTTCAGGGCCTATTCTCGGCGAGCCCTACAAGCTATTCCGTACGAAATAAATAGTGATAATTTTGTGTTTGATACCGAAATTATTATTCAATTGAAAGTTTTGGAAATGAAAATTACAGAAGTCCCAATCGAGACTCGTTATTTTAAAGACGCATCTAGTATTGGGGTAGGGGCCAGCTTAAATTATGGTTTAGGAATCTTGGGAGCTTTGTCGAGACATTTAGTCACCAAATGGAAGATAAAAAAACATTAACAGTTTACAATATGTTAACTAGCCGCTGGGCCAGGGCTGGGTTATTGGGGGTGATTATTCTTTTGGGTTTTAGTTTGCGTTTGTACTCAGCGGCTAGTTCTTACCTTTGGCAAGATGAGGCAGAGAGTGCAATTTATGCCATGCAAATACTTGAGGATGGCTATCCAAATAAATATTTTGATGGATTACCCTTGTATGAAAATAGAAGTTTTGTGCCTATTAATGACCCTAAGTATGCTTTAGAGAGTACAAATTTTTTGGTTACTGACTTAATGCGAAATAAAGGTTGGCTGCCTCACTATGCAATGGCCACGTCTATCGCACTTTTTGGACAGAATACGTTGGCCGTTCGTTTACCGGCTTTATTGATTTCTGTTCTTAGTATGTTGATAATTTATTTTTTAGCAAAAAGACTATTTGATAAAAAAATCGCCCTAGTTGCTACATTTTTACAAGCATTTAATTATAATTTAATTGTCTATTATGATTATCAGGCTCGGTATTATGCCTGGTTAGTTTTTTTATCTTTATTATTCCTTTATATTTTATGGCGGTGGCGTGAAGATAAGCGTTGGTTGTGGTGGTATTTAACAATTTTTATTTTAGTTATAGCTTTTTATGTTCATATAGTTTTTTGGCTGGCTTTGTTGCCCATGGTAGCAATAACTATTTGGCATAATTATAAAGATAGTTTTTGGAAGCAAGGGCATTTATGGCTCGGAGCATTTATTTTATTGACATCCGTAATACCATGGCTCGTGCTTGTAAATTTTTGGAGCCTACCTTTAGAAAATTTTGTTAACATTAAACCCGGATATTGGGGGAATGCAAATTTTTTCTGGTTAGTCTTTCTCTCGGCCTTAACGCTATTTTTCTTTTTTTACAATCTGGTGGTGTGGATGATTTGGCGTCGATGGCCAATGTTAAAATTATTTAAAAGTACGCCATCTTCATATTTATGGCATTTTTTAATTATAAGTTGGTTGGTAATTTACGCTTTTACGCCATTAGAATCTTTTGGCCCCAGACATTTAGTTTTTTTAGTTCCAATAATTTTATTGCTTATAACAGCAAATCTAATAAGAATGAGGAAAACTATTTTTAAGCTAGATGCTTTAATGGCTATCTTTGGATTATCGATTGGCTACATTATGATGTTTGTTTTTTTCAGTAGTCAGGTTTTACTGGTGTGGTCTCCATTTTATCAGGCGACCATTTCAGAAATTGATAAATTAGATTTGGTTGAAGATACGGAAATTTATTTAAGTTTTAGGCCAGAACCAATTTGGTTTTATTCCGAGTATCGTCCTGAGCGTTTTTTCTCTATTCATATGAGTTATTTTGAGCAGACTAAAAGTCCTCTAGTATTTATTTCGCATGTAGCGGCATCTGATTGTAAAGATTCTTACCACTACCCAGAGGCGTGTCATCGGATAGGTCAAATTGAATCCTTGGCAGCTCAAAAAGGGTGCTCTGTTATAAATACAACTTTTGGCTTTACTGTATACAATTGTGCAAAAAATAGTTAAAAAAGACTGGCATTTCTTCTGGGCGATAACAATCGTCTTGATGCTGGTAGTGTCGGTGCCGTATTTGCTGGCCGTGTGGTGGACGCCAGTCGGTCAGGTTTACACAGGTTTACACGCTTTGGCGCCGGTAGATAACTCAGTTTACTATAGTTATATTCAGCAAATAGCTGATGGAAATTTTTTAATTAGAGATTTGTATACTTCCGAACCTCAATCTCTGGGAGTTTTTAATTTAGCTTGGTGGTTGGTTGGGACGATTGCCAAAATATTTTCTTTAACCCCTCCATTAGCATATCATCTAGCCCGAATATTATTAGTACCTTTTTTAACTCTCTCGGTCTGGTTGTTTGTATCGTTAAGTTTTACGGACTCCCGACGTCGGAGGACTGCCTTTGCTTTGGCGACTTTCGCCGCTGGCTGGGGGATATGGTTAGTCGGGCTTTTGCCGGTAGCTACTTACTCGGGCGAAGGAGCGTTCCATACTTCGCCAATTGATGTTTGGCTAACTCATCCGTTTGTTTTTCATACCGCTTTGCAGTCACCACACAATGTACTTTCGTTAGGCTTACAAATTTTTGGTTTACTTTTTACTTTGATGGCTTTTAAATCTGGGAAAGTTAAGTACGGCGTAGTTGCTGGCTTAGCATTTGCTGCTTGGTTAAATTTTCACCCATACTTTGCACCATTTCTAGGAGCCGTGTTGTTACTGTTTACAGTCTGGACGGCTATGTTTGAGTACAAAAAATTAGGCCGTGTAGTAGGCTTGTCGGCCTTGATTGGAGCTATGTCTGCGGCTTCGGTTTTTTATCACCTGTCATTATTAAAAGATTCACCCCTGTTGGCCACGCGCGGCGCACAAAATATAACTTTATTGCCCAGTCCAATATATTGGTTTTTTGGCCTAGGCTTTGTGGCTATTCTGGCAGTTTATGGAGTTTATATTTGGTTGCGTAAGTATAACATTAAGCTAGATCAAACTAAATTGATGGTCATGGCTTGGGTGGCCGCTAGTTTGATTTTGGCTGTGTATCCATCGCAATTTCAGGCCAGGTATTTGCAGGGAATAATGATTCCCTTGGCTGTTTTAGCTACAGTTGGCCTGACTCCTTTGGTAGATAGATGGCGTGCAAAAATAAAACGTTTTGATTTTAAAATAGTAGCTCCGATATTGTTTGTACTTTTGTTTGTCGGTACAAACTTTTTTGTTGTCGGCCGTGACTTAATAATTTTTAAGAAATATCCACATTATGTTTATCAACCAAAAGAGTTTGTCGAGGCTGCGATTTGGGTGAAAGAAAATATAAGTAATGTAGGCGAGGAAGCAATTATATTGACGCGGTCGACAGATGGTTTATTTTTGGTCGGCTATGCGGCGCGTAAGGTTTGGGTTGGGCATCCACATGAAACACTTGATTTTAAACGTAAGGAAGCGGTGACCGAAAAGTTTTTTGGTGATCAAGATTTTTCCGACCGAAAAGAATTTTTAGAAAAAGAAAATGTTAATTATATTTTTACTACTGATAAAGAAATAGACTGGGAAGTTTTTGAATATTTAGAACAAGCATATAGCAATGAGTTGGTTAAGATTTATCAAGTTGAGGAATAGTTTAATAAGGGAATAAAAAAAGGTCATTCTCCCAATCAAGGGTGAATGACCAGTTGCTGAGTTTGCATTTCGGTCTACGCTTTACGCGTAGGCTTTTTCCCGACATTTGGTAGCGGGAGGTGACGTTGTTGTCGGACGTCCGATCCGTTCGCGTTGTAGGCGTGAGTGTGGCGGTTGGACCGCCCAGTTTCGATTGATGGTCGGTATACCGTGCCTTAATTCGGGACTGTCTGCGGCGACGAAAACTTCGCCATCTACTGTCGACAATACTAAAGCGTCGTTTACAAGATGTTCGGCGACGTTATCGACCTCGTAAGGCTCTCCAGGAGCAACTTCATCAATTGCACTCATCTCTGCGAGCCAATCAAGATCACTTTTATTAAGGTCGTCTTCGCAACCTACTATAATACTTGCATTGACGAAGTCGACTTTGATGATCATTAGATCGGCGTCGATTACAACTTCGACGTGTTGGAAGTTGTAGATGCCCAAGTGCCGAACACCGAAATTCACAAGGTGGGCGTGGTTCAGGTTGAGTACTTGGACTCCGAAACCTTGGACAGGTTGACTATTGGTTCCTTGCGGCCCTAATATGCCATTTGAGGGGGAAGTAATCTCTAGCTTACCATTGCAAAAGTACGCAATCAGTTGATCAAAATTCCTGACGCGAACTCCGTTTAGTGCAATTTTGCCCCTGAGTTGTCCCGTAAGAGGGGCACGAGTTCCCGCGTCAGCCATTCTGTTTCTGATCATGTGGAGCT
>CAXGXT010000034.1:0-5635 GCA_964013765.1 uncultured bacterium
AAATTTTAGTGGCCGGCCTGTTAAGGCTGAGCTGCTGCAAAAAATGCTTACTAAAATTAAGTATCGTGGGCCAGACGATGAAGGCATAATGACAGATAAAAACGTTGGGCTAGGAAGTGTAAGATTATCGATTTTAGACTTGAGCCAGAATGGACATATGCCGATGGAATCAAACGATGGATTAACAACAATTGTGCATAATGGAGAAGTATACAACTATCAAAACTTTAGGGCAGAATTGAATAAAGATGGAATTAAATTAAAATCTACTTCTGATACAGAAGTAATTTTATATTTATATAAAAAATATGGTGTAGAGTGTTTATCAAGAATGAACGGCATGTTTTCCTTTGTAATCTATGACAAAAAAAATAATTTACTATTCGGCGCCCGCGACCGTTTTGGAGAAAAACCCCTAAAATACTATTTCGACAATAAAGTCTTTATTTTTGCATCAGAGCTAAAAGCAATTTTACTTAATCCGGAGATTAAAAAAGAAATTGATCATAAAGCAATTTATGATTATTTAACTTACCTCTACACCCCACCGCCCAATACTGGGTTTAAAAATATAAAAAAAATACCAGCCGCTCATTATTTTACTTTAGATATTAAGTCAAAAAAACTGACGATCAAGCGCTATTGGAAACTTGATTATCGTAACAAACTAGAAATCAACGAACATGAATTACAAGAACTGATAATTAAACAAATTGAAGATTCCGTAAAGTCACGAATGGTAGCAGATGTTGGGGTGGGAGCTTTTCTGTCTGGAGGCATCGATAGCAGCCTAGTCGTAGCTATGATGAATAAGCACTCAAATAAGGCAATCAAAACTTTTTCAATTGGTTTTGATGAAAAAAAATTTGATGAAACAAATTACGCGAGAATTGTGGCCAAAAAGTTTGAAACAGATCATCATGAATTTAATGTTCAGGCTGACATGATTAAAAAATTACCTGAGCTTATATACGCATACGAAGAACCCTATGCAGACGCCTCAATGTTTGCCACTCATTATTTAGCCAAACTTACTGGGCAACACGTACCAGTTGCTTTAAGTGGAGATGGTGGAGATGAAAACTTTGGCGGATACTTTCGCTATCAAAGTCTCAACTACGCAAACTTAGCTACTAAAATACTGCCGAAACAAACTATAAAGATCGGTGAAAAATTATTAAAAACAATTTCTAATAAATACCACTCCGACCTTGCTAGGCGAGGAATTATTTTTGCTCAATCTCTTTACAAGAATCTTCCTGAAAAATACTTACATTACGTGAGTATCTTTGTGGATGCAGAAAAAGAATTCCTACTAAATAAATACTACTTATCAAAAATGAAACCCTATCGATCTGCAGAATTTTTTGAAAAGATTTTTCAGTCTGCTCTCGCTAATGACTACTTAGACCTAGCCATGAATTCAGATCTTGAAGCTTATTTACCCGAAGATCTTATGGTTAAGGTAGATATCGCCTGCATGCAACAGTCTCTTGAAAATAGATCTCCCTTACTCGATCATAAGTTAGTTGAGCTTACTGCCCGGATTCCTTCGAGAATAAAAATTAAAGGACGAAGCAGTAAATATATTTTAAAAAAGTCTTTAGCTGGAATTTTACCAGAAGAAATAATTAACAGAAAAAAAATGGGTTTCGGAATACCAGTCGGGATGTGGTTTCGTGATCAATTAAGTGATTATTTTTATGAAAACGTTATTGAAAGCTCGTTGTTCATTAATCAAATATGTGATATTGATTACGTAAAAAGAATTTTTAAAAATAACAAAAGCCGCGGTAATGATGAGGGTATGAAATTGTGGAGCTTGCTATGTTTAGAACTATGGTATCGGGAATACTTTACTAAATAATCTATTAAAAAATATTAATACTAATTCTCTTAAATCTTTTTATAGACTCTCATGCCTACCGGCTCATCATTATTAAAAATCCGAGAGCCTAATTGCCCATAAACATCTTCATAGTCCAGACTATAATTTGTAGTTATGTAACTTTTCAAGTCTTTAGAAAGATTAGATGCAAATATATTCAACTCGGTAACGATATATACATCACCCTCCCGAGAAGCAGCCTCAATATCCATTAGGTCAGAATTATCTACCAAGGCGAGATCGGAAGTATAAGTATTATAGTTATTACCAAACTCATCCGCAAAAAAAGCTATATTAACCGCGCTGCCCCCCAACCAATAACTAGAATTATTTATACCGTATTCAGTTAAATATAAAAAAGTGTCGTTATTATCAGTGTAAACAACTACATCATCAGGCCTCAAATGTTCTCTAAGGTAATTAACTGCCCCCCGAAAATTATTCTTATACCCACCTAAAATTAGAGACTGAGTATAAGTATAATCCTCCGTTAAATAACGTTTATAAAGTTCAGCATAACTAACTGTTTGCTTACTGCTAACCGCGTCATTTTGATTTAAAGGGATATAAAATCCAAAAATTAAAACTATCGATAAAATTATAGACCTGAAAGGAACTTTTCTCAGAGAATTGGTGGCTGAATTTAAACCAAAAGTAGTTGATTGATTATTTAATGAAAGAATCCCCAACACTTCATACAAAACGTACCAAGTTAATATTAAAACAAAAGGCATAAAGAAAGCCGTATAACGCAACAAATGAGATTGAGCCAATAACATCAATCCGCTTAAGGGTACGGCCGCAAAAATTAGTAAACCACCCAATAAACGCTTATGAGTATGACCGACGACCATAAAGGCTAGAGTCAAAGGGATAGTCACAATAATAAACGGATGTGAATTTAAAAAGAAATCAAATGAGGTTAAATTAAAATCCCGTAAACCTTGAGCTACTTGAAAAAAACTAGTTGTACTCTGAACTGGTCCATAACCAGAAGTCGAAGTGTAAAACTGGCCACCAACTTTATGGAAAGTGCTCGCTAACCAAAAAGCCCACCCAATAACAACTGGCAATACTGGATATTTACGAATTAGGTACCAAGTTTCCCGATAATTTATGGCCGCAAAAATTAAAGCTGAGGGAATAAATAAAAACGTTTGTTTTGCCTGAAAAGAAATTTGTACAATAAATACAAAAAATAATAAGGAGGTTAATGAGACCCTACGAGCTTGATACCAACGATAAAGTATGTAAAAGAGTAGCAAGTAAGCGGTTAAATTCCAAAAATAAAATCTTGCCTCGCGAGCCAAGCCAATTAAAACAGGGCTTAACAGAACCAGAAGAGTAGTTAGGGCAGCAAAGTATCGATCACGTAAACGTAAAGATATTTTGTAAATCGGCCAGGCTAGAAAAGGTAATATAAATAAATTAAAATATCTTAAATACTCAACAGAAGGTAACCTAAAAATTTTACTGAAAGCAAATGTGATAAAGTAATATCCAGCTCCACGTAAAGAAGAATTACCGCTCGGGAATATCGGCAACCAATTTTTTTCTATGCCTAAATGTGAAAACCTCTCCAATGTTTCATCTAAAGAAAAAGACAGATCTGTAATCCCTCGGACATAAAACCAAATCAACCCTAAAATGATAACCGCCCCTATAAGTTTTGCCACTCGACCAAGACTCTCAGTACTTACTCGATCTTTGTTTGATGAATGATTACTGCCCCAGACAATTAATACCCCTGCCAAACTTAATAAAATCATTAAAGTGTTGCGCCACCAAAAAATATCCGCCGAATCAAACCAGACATTAATAATCAATAAAACTACTAATAAAAAAACGAATACTTTTTTTGCTAATTTTACTAAATATGGTCTAAATAATAATGCTTCTTTTACATTATCGTAGTTAACAAAAAATAAAGCATAAGCAAAAATAACATCAAAACTTATTACCAAAGTTGGATTTATATAAAATGACATAAGCCCTGGTGCCCACCAACACTCAAGCCCTGCATAAATAATATTTGCAACAATAACTGCAAATAAACTTAAAAATGTAACTAATCTTTTTGATTTCATATTCAATTACTCAACAGATATTGTAAAATCGGAAAAATACGCTGGTTCCAAAAAATCGTTGGGTGTCCCACCCGACGCCTGATGTAAACTAAAATCTTTTTTTTGCTTAGGGCTAAACATAGAAAACCAAACATAGCCTTGCTCTTGATCCCAGTTTTTATTAATTGCTTGCTGATCGAATTCCATATTTACTTTTTGCCCCTCAGATGATTTCTTTTCAACGTCAAACCTAGCTATAATGTATTCTGCATCGAGGCCGCTGACTGAACGATATTTATATGGCTTAAAATGGTAATCTTGACTAATTGAAAATTCTACTCCAGAAAAAGCAACATTTGCCGGAACGGGTACAATATAATTTCCAGCAGGTAAGTTAAAGTTTACGGGCTCATCTAACCTATCTGATTTGATGGTAAAAATCTCATCTAATTCATCATTTTCTTCAACTTCTTTTTGCTCTGCCTGGTTGCCGCTAATCGATCTAATGTCTACCTCCCCCAAAGCACTGGAAGTCCATGAATATAAGGTAAGGTTCGTAGGCTTAACCAGGGAAATAAATAATTCGTGAGCTTTATTAAAATATACACCACTCAACCTATGGCTTCCATGCGGCCCTCCATCTGGTAAAAATACAAATTTATTGGTATTAATTTCTAAACTCTCAGTTTCAAGCCCCCCAATCCCCTGTACCGACACTCTATACAGCCCCGCGGCCGGCAAATTTGTGGATATGTTAATTTCTCCGACCCCACCTCTAGCCAAGTCTAAAGTAGATCGATTTAAAATATTTTGATTTGTATCCTCAATTATTAAATGTACTGAAGTACCCTCGAGGGCTGACCATTTATGGTGACGAATCCTGGCCTTAACTTCAAATTTATTATCTGCTGCGACCAGCAATGAAAACGGGCCCCTAATATTAGGATTTATTGCAACCATTTCATTCTTAATTTTTGGTAAATTAGTTTTCAAAAAATTTGCTAACTTCAAACCTGGATCGAGAACAGACAAAGTGCTTCCTTCAGGCACATTTGAATCTAGCCACACCCCTAAAGATGAAAATGAATTATCATACTGGAAACCGTCGCCGTCTGGAACATAAATATTATGAATATCGGATTCGGCCACCTTTTTATAACCTGATATATCTCTATAAAATGGAAAGTATTCGACCTTACTTCCTTGCTCGCATAGATTACATAATATTCCCAAATCCCAATCGTAATCGCTATCAACTGTAGTAGAAAAATTTACCGAGTGGCCGTGCAGATTATGTTCTGGGAAATACTGAAAACTCAATTCTCCCCCAACTACTCCTCCATCCAATAAAATTCCCTTATTATCCAGTAATTTTCTGGCCGAAAATTTTTGCGATCTATCGAATGCCTTTGGGTCATCTAACCTCAAATAAACTTCGTCCTGAAAATTTACCCAACTATAGAGTAAAAAAATTATGTACCCTAAAAATAATAATGATATTAATAAAATTAAATACCCCCAGGCGTCATTTCCCCTAACAATTGAAGGTTGTTTATTATTTATATTGTTAGATTTTACCACCACAAAAAAACTTAACTAATTAAAACTCATACACCCAAACTTGTGAATACGGATTAATTTTATCATAAAAAACTTGATTTAAATTAGCTTGGATATAAGA
>CAXGXT010000035.1:0-5497 GCA_964013765.1 uncultured bacterium
CGTACTCTGCTTGCTAGGGCGGGGGAAATAAATGAGCTGGATCAAAGTCGTCGACCGGGTCGAGTTCGATTTGAAAAACGCTACCTTTAGGCGTTACAAACGATACTTCTTTTCCGAGATAGGTTACTTCGGTTAGCTCGTTACGGGCTAAGACGATTGGACTAGGCTCACTCACCATGACCCAACTTTTATTAGGTTTATGATTAGCTGACCATGCCAGACTGAAAGTAACTTCAGAGGCATTAACTTCAAATGAGCTAATTTCGCCAATAATCCAACCGCCGATTTTGGGAAGGATTCTTGCTCTGCAACCATTTAATCCACGGCCCTCGTTTCGGGCAGCTAGGTTTTCTGCTGAAGGCGTGAAGTCTGGTTGGGCTCCAACTGGCAACAACCTTACTTGCTTGTTGTCAACATTGAAAACGATGTTGTCTTCATCGTCAATGACAGGTAGGCCACCTAGTCTGTCCGATATCGCAAGTTTGTGGTTGCAGCCACTTGCGAATCGCCATTGTTTGTTTTTTCCTCCATAAAACAGCCGTTCATATTCGAAGTGGTAAAAACAAGTCACATGGCTGGTAACCCGTTTAAGGTTTAACCCATGCCAGACTTGATCTCCATCAGTAATGATGGCATGCCGACCGGCAGCAATATTACCTTGGAGTAGGTCGGCAATGTCTACGGTTTGAAGTGTTGCTGTACTCAAAAGATTTCTCCTTGGTTTGTGTTTTGTTTTTTATTTAAATCCTTAGGTCGGACTAATAAAGATAACAGAATTTTAAAGTCCTGTCAAGTTTTTTTAAAAATAAAAAAAAGCCTTGACCTGGTAAGCTCGTGAAGCCAGATCAAGGCTTGTTACGTCCCCGCCATAGGGCATTAGATCGCGAATTCCTAAAACGATCTCCGTTAGACTAATCGTTCGGAAAATTAGCCTCTACATCGAAAGAACGTTTTCTCGATGGTCGTTCAGCATCGATCAACGCACGGTGCCGCAGGGAGTAACTGAAAGGAACACGTTATTATTTTAATATAATCTCCGGCCCGAGTGTGCGCTCGGACCGGAGCGGTTGCGTCTACTAAGCGCTAATGGACTAACGAGTCCCACCCCATTTGTCTCTCGACGCAGATAACGTCTCCACGTAGAGAACATTGCTCAGTAGTCCCGTTCAGGCTACTGACACAACGCATAGTGCTTGGCAAACACAACCCCTGGGCCCCACCAGACTGTTTCTTATGACGTTAGTTATTATTACTATTTATCCTTGCTTTAGTCAAATAAAGTTAATCTAGTTAAAATCAATAAAAAAAACCCGGCCCAGACATGGCTGACTGGACCGGGCGGTTACCCCACCTTAGGTGGCATGAGTCTAGCTACAGTAGCAAAGACTCCCGTTGGCTAATCTGAAAACCCACAAAGGATTAACCTCTCTCTCGAGAACGTTCTTTCAATTGCCGACTTTTACACGAAAGAACGCACAGTGCCGGTGGCCAGTAACCGAGGATGTTCGATATTCCTAATCCTAGCTGTCTGGATTAGAATCTTTTCTTAAGTACATGTGATTAATGTCCGCCACGGGCGCAGACATTGGAATCGGTGGCTATTGGCCGACTTCCTTAAACTGGGGCTCGAGGCCCAAAAGTGTTTTCAGGTTAACTATTCCAGTTAGAGCGCAAGTTGAAATTATACTACCGCTTAGGGTAAGCTCATTCATCTTAAATACACCTCGGTCGTTGGTAGCACCGATATCTCCAACAATATAGCGATCGCCAAGTTCTCGAATTCGATCTCTTTGATCTTCCATTCCTGAGTTGGTGCAGTCTACAACAATCGGCCCAAGCCTTGGGCCAGGCCCGAGCAATCCAGTTTTTTGGATTGCTTCTACCAAGTCATCGGTAGGTACTTGATCGTCCCCCCACCAAATAATGGTCTGGGGATCGATCGACGAGGGCATTTCATCGAGAGTATCAAACAGTAGAAATTTAAGGTCCCTTAAAGAGTGTGCTGTAACTTCAGATTCAACAATCACTCCAATGCTTTTCGATTTTAACTTAACCTTTTCAAAGATAAGTTTGATTAAACCCTGACATCCAATAAAAATGTGCTCGCACACTTTTTTAGAGACGGCTTTATGCTTGCGTACAGGTAATGTTGTAGCAAGACATGTCGAACTTGGCTCTTTGACAGATGGTGGCTTTGGAGCTGTAGGTTTAAATTCGGAAAGCGTAATGGGATCTTTTGGTTCGATCATCATTAACCAGCCTCCGTACAAAAACCATATCCGTTTGCCTTCGTGAGTGAGGATGGGCGGGTTGCCTACTTCTCCCGGAAGTACGATTTTCATTTGGCCTTCTTCTAAATCAAATACCGGAGGCAAGTAACCTCTATGGTACAGAAATTTTTCCCAGCCATTTGGACTGGATACCTGGATGTTTTGGGCTGGCGAAAAAATATTAGTTCCGTCAAATCTTGCATCCTCGAATGTTGTTTGGAAAATTCGTTTACTATTCCAAACCCAGACTTGGCCACCCCATAATTTAGTGGCCAGCCATTTGAAATACTTTTCCGGATCAATACTGGCCGTATTATCGTCTTCAATAATATGCTGGCATGGTCTAATTGATAAATGGATAGACGAATCTATATTAACCATTGCTTCATGAACTGGCGCATCTCCAAATTTTTGATTTTTTGGAATATGTACCATAGTGCAATCGTTATTACTAGTAATCCCGAATCTATTGGCGGGACCCTGCTGGCCAACGAAGAAATAAGGACCTTCAGTCCATTTACGTCCCGGCTTCATGTTTTTCAGAGTTAAGTTTCGCATCCAGTCACACTTAATGGTCACATGTGTTCCATTTTCGTACGCCTCATCCGTTATCGGACCGTGAGTTATTTTTCCCGGCGCAGGTTGCCAGACTTCTAGGCTGCTACCTATAATATCTTGACCAACCAAATCCATCGCTGTTCGAATTGTTGTATTTGCCATGGTGATTTCCTCTAAGCTAAGGTTGTAAGGAGCTGCAGAATTCGTCTTATGGACGATAAGTATTTTTACTCTAATTTTTGTACCTAGTCAAGTAAAAACGCTACTCGGTTTATAATAATAAGCCTACCTGCTACAATACGTTTATGAAAAATTTTCTCACTATTTTAGTTGCTAGCGCTTTACTAGTTAGCTTAGCTCCCGCGCCAGCATTTTCTACTGGTCGACTAGTTAAAACTAGTTCTAGTAGTACTATTTATTTTGTCGACGACAGCGGAGTCCGGCACGCTTTTCCAAACGCAACTACTTACTATTCTTGGTACTCTGACTTTTCTGGGGTTCAAGAAGTAGCTCCCGAAATCTTACAGACTTTTACTTTGGGGCCGAATGTAACCATTAAACCAGGGACTAAGCTAGTCAAGGTTCCGAGCGATCCTAAAATATATGCGGTCGAGCCAGGAGGAACCCTACGACATGTGGTTGATTCGGCTATTGCTGAAGGTATTTGGGGGGCCGACTGGCAAAGTAGGCTGGTCGACGTGCCCGAAGTATTTTTTAGTAATTATGTTATTGGCCAAAATTTAAATCAGCCGTATTTAATTCCGGAAGGAACCGTTTACCGGTTAAGCAGCGAACCAACTATTTATTGGAAAAACCGGGGGATTTTTCAAAAGTTTAAAAACGAAGCGGCTTTGGTTGCCAACGGCTATAGCTTGGCCGACGTGGTCACTGGCGGGGTCACGCAATACACTAGGGAGCAAATTATCGCTGGTCGACTTGGCAGTATTGCTGAACCATCTTTTACGACTTACTCGCATACCGGTGATTGCCAAGCCGAAAATTTAAAGGCAGCGTTTGTATTGGTCACGCGCGGTCAGCCAAGTTCGCAAGCCTTGTTTACGGTGGCCGAGATGCAGCCGTTGGTTGCCGACACATATAGCTGGGCGTCGTCTGGCTTGTCCGAGATCGACACTACCTTTCCG
The DNA here is from genome assembly GCA_964013765.1 of uncultured bacterium. Classification (GTDB taxonomy): domain Bacteria; phylum Patescibacteriota; class Patescibacteriia; order Buchananbacterales; family CAXGXT01; genus CAXGXT01. The sequence goes on from CAXGXT010000035.1 coordinate 3,971, forward strand.
GCCGTGGGTATGATCGACGAAGGTTTATTGGTTGGGACCAATACTGAGGGCAAAACGGTCTTAACCCAAGAAGTAACCCAGATTTTTTATGATCAGGTCGAAGATATTTTTGACTTCGTATTTATTTTTACCGACTTTGATATTTTCCATGGCAACGAGCTGGCCACGTTTACACCCGTTACTAATTTTGTAAATAGTTTAGGCAAGATACGGCTGGATGCGTCCGCCACACATGGTTCGCGCGGTAAGCTAAAAGGCGTAATCAAGATGGGCAACGTCAATAAGTTTAATTTATCTACCCAGTCGGGCCAGGATGATGCGGCTAACTTGGCCATGCACGAGATTATTCATAGTTGGTCTGGGCAAGCCAAGTTTACAGACGCCGACGGTAATGTTTCTAATAAATTATTGCGTAGTCCCGACCTAACCCACTGGAGCAGGTTTACCAACTTTTCTTCTCCTCTCGGGGGGTTAGGTTGGACAGATAACGGCGATGGAACATTTAATGCCAACTTAGCGTCGGCCGCGCGCCCAGACCGTCGTAGCTTTTCGGATTTAGATTTGTATCTCATGGGCTTGCTGCCAAGCGTGGCAGTAGATCCGATTACTTACCTTGAACCAGACGATCCAAAGGCTGTTGGCAACACTATTACCGGAGAGATGAAAACAGTTACCATCGACCAGGTGGTCGAGGCCTTGGGTAATCGGAATTGTGCTTTGGAGTAAGTTGATAAATTTTTGTAAAATAATAGCCCCGGTAGCTCCAAGCTTCCGGGACTTTTCGATCGCTAACAGGGTGGCTAATCCCATCAAGCATTTAGGGGTTTGGTTATTGGTTAGGCGGCAATTAATTCAAGGTCTGCAACGCTGAAAATCTGCACATCATCACGATTAAGATTGTTCTGAGCTTCCTCCAAAATAAGCTCAACTTTTTCATCCGAAGATTGCGGATCGTGATGCACGAGACCAATCTTTTGGATGCCTAGACATTCATTTGCAACCTTGGCCGCAAATTCTCCAGTCCCATGACCGAAACCGGCCTTTCCATTTTGGTGTTCTTCAGCAGTGTACTGAGCATCAAGTGCTAAGAAATTGCAACCGTCAAGAAACTTCTTAGTGTCGAGTGGAATCTCGGCCATTACTTCGTTGTCCGTAAATTCCACGAAGACCAGACCGGTCGGACCTTCGGTAAAACGAAATCCGATAGTCCTTTCAGGATGGTCAGTAAACAACATCTCAATTAAGAGACATTCGTTCACCATGAAGGCTTGACCTCTACTAAACGGAATACCTCGACCGCGATGGATAAGACGTTCATATTCATCACGTTTCATGGTTTTGAAGCCACCCTGAGGGTGAATCAACATCACCATTGTCGAAGGATGCCTCATGGGGTGAAAATGGATGTGGGAGGAAATTTCCGCAAAGGGCTTCGGATGGAAAGGCGGACTCATGATCGTATTGTAGACCTGTTTAGGTCCCACTCCATGCTCTTCTGGACCGTAGATATGTATCGGCAGGTCCTTG
>CAXGXT010000036.1:0-5484 GCA_964013765.1 uncultured bacterium
AGGCAAAGAATTAATTGTTTGCCAGCCTCGAGCATAGCTGAATGTGTCATGCGTCGAATGGTGAACATTACTTCCCTTAAATTTCGACGAGCATCGATGGCAGCGTCGTCACTGATCCTTCGCACATCCTGCAGATTGACTCCAGCCTGCCGGCACCAAAGCAAAAGATCATTGAATCTTGGAATCGTAACATCTTCAGCCACGGCCACAGCCACGCTTGCACCGCGTAGCATGCTCAACATTCCGTGCGAAAAACGTTTCCATTTTCGATGGAATATTAGCCAGTGATGATTGGATCTTTGGAATGGGGTGTCCCCGGACGGTTCATCCCAAACCGTCCAATACATCTGACCTGTTTTGAGGTCAATCACGATCATATCGCTATTCCAGCGATACAAAACTTCGCAGATTGGGCGGGTCACCTTGTCTTCGGTGGTGCCGTCCTTCTTCTTAACCTTTTGGTGATGCGTGATCCGCACAAACTCACCAACTTTGGCAAATTGCATCCTTGCAATACGACGTCTAGTCATGGTTCATTCCTTTCGTTCTGGAACCATAATATTTTGTAAAAAGGACAAGAATCTAAAATAGCTTTTTTTTGGCTCCTTGTCAAGGCTTGTCAGGGTTTGAGAATTAAGTTATTTTATCTTGATATGATTGTTTTAAAAAAATGAAAAACTTTTGGGAAAAATTAAATAAACCAATTTTTTGCTTGGCGCCGATGGCCGACGTGACCGACGCTGCTTTTCGAAAGATCATAGTTAAGTATAGTAAACCAGATATTGTGTTTACCGAGTTTGTCTCGTGTGACGGATTAAACTCGCCCGGTAAAGATAACTTGATGGTTGACTTAGAATTTTCAAAAAAAGAACGACCAATCGTCGCTCAGTTCTTTGGTTCGCGTCCAGAAAACTTTACTAAGTGTGCCAAGCTGGCGGTTAAGCTCGGCTTTGACGGGATCGACATAAACATGGGTTGCCCGATCAAAAAGATTGAGAAGCAAGGCGCTGGCTGTGACTTAATTCGTCATCCAAGGCTTGCTCAAGAAATTATCGCCGCCACCAAAGCCGGCGCAGGCAATTTGCCTGTTTCGGTCAAGACGCGCGTTGGTTACAACAGTGATGAGCTGGATACCTGGTTACCAACTTTGCTGGAAGCAAAACCGGCCGCCATTACAATTCATGCCCGAACTAAAAAGCAGATGTCCAAAGTTCCGGCTGAGTGGCATTTAATAAAAAAAGCGGTCAAAATTGCTAAAGGTTCGGGAGTTTTAATTTTGGGCAACGGAGATGTAAAAGATCTCGACGACGCAGCCCAGAAAGTTAAACAAACTGGATGCGATGGGGTCATGCTCGGACGAGCAATTTTTGGGAACCCCTGGTTGTTCGATAAAGATAAAAAAGAAGTTACTCGAGACGAAAAACTAAAGGTTATGGTCGAGCATACCAAGTTGTTTGAAAAACTTTTTAAAAACAAGAAAAACTTTGCGATTATGCGCAAGCACTATAAGGCTTATGTTGATGGATTCCCGGGAGCTAAGGCTTTGCGGATGAAGCTGATGGAAACGAAGAATGCGAGGGAGGTAGAGGAGATTGTGGCAGGCTTTCTTAGTCAGTAAGAGGCCAGTATTATTTGTCATCCCGAGCGAAACGGAGTGAAGCCGAGGGATCTTCCCGCTTTAATCAGCTAGCCGGGCTGGAAGATCTCTCCACTTCGTCCCTCAACTTCGTTCGGGACTTCGGTCGAGATGACAAATTAAAAAAAACAGCGCCACCCACGAGAAGAGGGTGACGCCAGTATTCAAGGTCGCATTGTTGGAATTGCAGTCAGATTTTTTTATCCGACGTATGGATGAGACCAGTGAACACTGCAACAGCGGTAGCTATTGGAGCAAGTTGGCACGATATGAGCCGTTGATGTATCCAGTAGCCTTGGCTGTCTAATAGTCTGCGGCCGAAGTGTTCAAGGGGAAAGACGAAAAAATGTCCACAACCGCAGCGGGCGAGCATTACTCCACAGTGTCTATTTCTTAGATTAAAGGCTCGTTTTAAACGATTGTTTTTTTTTCGGAAGCCCAATAGCTTACCTCGGCAAAGCCTTAATTCATCAACCAACCGTTTTTTGCAGTGGATGCAGATTGGTCCGTCAGCTTGCGGCATAGATGGTTTGGGTTCGTAGCCCCAAGAATTTGGAGGTTTTTCCATTACAAAATCCTTTCGTTACAAAGTCAGTTATACTGAATCTTCAGGCCACTTACCTGCTGCCTTGATTGCCTCGACGTGATGTTGGGCAATATGCATCCAAAAATGATTATGGCATTTTGGGCATCTAATGATAGCTCCTCCAACAGCTTTCTCTCTCGGAGCTGGTGGATTTGGGGTAAAGCCAACAACATAATTATGGAGACACCCATGGGGCGCTTCCCATTCACATGCGAAACGTTCGGCCCAGCTAGGACAAGCTGCCCAGCACATGCTTCTGTCCATTCCGTCAGTTAGTTGAACTCCCCAAGCATGGAGAGTTTCGGTGTCAGTCATGAATCTCTCCTTCACGGCTTGAGTTAAATAAAGTCAAAGATCACGATTCGTTATTATGTGCCAAATTTACTGACTTGTCAATCTGAATTTCAGATGCTAATTTAAACAAGCTATGATCGCCTTTCTACACGGAAAAATAGTTTCTGTCTCGCCGGTCGGAAAACGAGACAACAACTTCGTTATTAACGTAAACGGAGTTGGTTATTTAGTGCAAACAACCGGAAAAATATTAGGTGGCCTAAAACTCGAAGACGAAGTTACTATACATACCCACTTAGCCGTGCGCGAAGACGCTCAGGATCTGTACGGTTTTGACAGTCCCGAAGCCGTTACTTTTTTTAAAATGTTAATCGGCGTGCCGGGTATTGGACCAAAGTCTGCCCTCACTGTTTTAGAAGCGGCCGACTTGGAAGATATTCGTCATTCTGTCGCTGCCGACAACCCAGAGACTTTAGTTAAAGTTTCGGGTATGTCCAAACGCATGGCCGAAAAAGTTGTGGTTGGTTTACAAAGTAAGATTAAAGATTTTACCGTAAAAAATGTTTCCGGGGCAACCCCAGCAGCATCGGCCGACACAGAAGTGATCGAAGCCCTAGAAGCGCTTGGTTTTAAACCGGCCGACATTCGTGATTCATTAAAGAACATTGATTCTGAAGGCAAAGAAAGTGGGGAGATAGTTAAAGAAGTTTTGAGGGGGATGGGGAATTCATGAAAAAACTAATTAAAAAAATCTTAGGCAAGAAGATACTATCAGCCTATCACCTGACGCTAGCCTTGCTAGCGGCTTTTATCTATGGCCAGCCATCTCGTAAGCTTAAAGTAATTGGGATTACTGGGACCTCGGGTAAGTCTTCGACCTGTGAAATATTAGTTTCAATCCTAGAAGAAGCAGGGCTTAAGGTTGGTCTAGCTTCGACTGTACGGTTTCAGGTGGCCAACAAAAGCTGGATGAACGCCGAGAAGATGACCATGGTCGGCAGGTTTAAATTACAGAAGCTGCTCAGGCAAATGGTTTTAGCTGGATGTCAGTATGCACTTATAGAAGTAACTTCAGAGGGAATATTGCAGCATCGCCAAAGGGGGATTCAATTTGACTTAGCTTGTTTTACTAATCTATATCCTGAGCATATTGAGTCTCATGGTAGTTTTGATAAATACAAAAATACCAAACTTAAATTATTTAAAGGCTTAGCCAAAAGCGATAAGCGTCCTACGATTATAGTTGCTAACTTGGATGACAAGTACGCCGTCGAGTTTTTAGCTGCCGAGGCGGATAAGAAAATTGGGTTTACCTTAAGCGATACCCCAAGCACGGGCTCTAGCGAACTCGAAGTTATAGCTGGGCGCGACGCGCGTAGCTATAAAGAGGGGATTTCTTTTAAAATAGATAGTTCAGAATTTAAAGCTAAGCTATTAGGTGAGCATAATGTCTATAATAGTTTATCTGCCATTGCTATGGCACAGTCTCTTGGTATAGATTTTAAAGTAAGCCAGGCTGGATTAACAAAAATGAAAGGTTTGCCCGGACGGATAGAGTTTATCGAGACTGGACAGCCATTTAAAGTGATTGTTGACTATGCTTTTGAGCCAAAAGCCATGCAAAAGCTTTACGATGTGGTTAAAGATTTAAAGTCCTTAAGATCAGGGAAAATAATTCAGGTTTTAGGTTCTACGGGAGGTGGACGAGATAAAAGTAGGAGAGAGGTATTAGGAAAAATGTCTGGTGAGTTTTGTGACTATGTTGTGGTAACTGACGAAGATCCTTATGATGAAGACCCGGAAGTTATTATTGATAGTGTTATTGCTGGAGCTAAGCAGGCCGGAAAAGAATTAGACAAAGATTTGTTTAAAGAACTCGATCGCAGGGACGGTATTGCTAAAGGTTTATTTTTGGCTAAACCTGGCGATATTGTTTTAGTTACTGGCAAGGGGAGTGAGCAAGCCATGGTCACAGCCAAAGGTAAGATAGGCTGGGATGATCGGAAAGTAGTGCGTGAAGAGTTAAAGAAGTTAAAGAAAATTTGACAACGACTATCTATAGCATTTGAACTTGCAGAAATTATGGAAAATTAGTATTAGCAAATGTGGATAACTCTAACAGACAAATCATATTAAATTATGATATACTACTCTTTTACGCTAACTTAAGCAAAAAATTGGCTGCCGAGTAGTCCACAAACAGCGAAAATAAGCCAATATTTGACAGTATTACCGTTTTCTGCTAAGTTTACTTTAGTTTTATAACTGCCCCTGCTACTAAGAAATCGCATTTGTGGGCGATTTTTATTTTATATACAAATTAGTGGGCTTCCTTGCTATCAAAATTTAGATTCAAAATTTTTACAGATCTCGTCTCCTGGGTGTTTTAACAGCACCATTCATCAGGAGAGGAGAAATTTTTGTTGTATTGACGGTAAGTTTAAGGTTTAAACATCTAAGATTGGTAACAATAATCTCCAATATATAAATGCCAACCAAGACCGACAAGGTAAAATCTACTGACTCAAGCTCTGTACTAAAAGAGCGACAGTACATGACAACCATTCATGAGGCTACCGATCTACCCGATCTTATCGAGGTACAGAAAAGTTCGTACGATTGGTTTTTAAAACAGGGCTTAAAAGAATTATTTGAAGAAGTTTCTCCAATTAAAGATTTTATCGGACGGGAACTCGAGCTTTATTTTGGAAAGTACGCAATTGATGAACCAAAGTTTGACGAAGTTACTAGCCGCGAAAAGAATTTAACTTATGAAGCTCCTTTACGTGTAAACGTAAAGTTGGCCGGCAAGCATGGTGGCAAAGAAGTGACCCAAGAAGTTTACTTGGGCGACCTGCCGCTGATGACCCCTCGTGGAACTTTTATTATTAATGGCGTCGAGCGTGTCGTTGTATCCCAGCTTATTAGATCGGCTGGGGTTTTCTTTTACTCAAATTTTGTCGGTGAT
>CAXGXT010000037.1:0-5459 GCA_964013765.1 uncultured bacterium
GCGACGTAGCAGTTAATTTAGATAATTTATCAGGCAAAGACTTTTTCATTTTTGAGTCAAGCGTAGATTGGTTCGCTTCGCTTTGGTATTTCCGTCGTCTAGCTATTTATCGCGAGGTACCTATTGGACAAATAGAAGAATTGGCAGGTGCTCTTGGAGATACTAATTGGTTTGAGGTGTTGGCCGGTGCTGGGGTGCGAGATTTTTATTTCTTTGCTTCTCAGAGACCAGAGCTTTTACTAAAAGAACCAGGAGATGTAGCTTTAAATAATTCATTATCCATGGCTCAGTTGATAAAAAATAATGGTGGTGAGGAATTAGACCTTTTTGATCCGGTTGACAACCTGGCTTGGAAAGTGTACCGTCTAAGATTAAATGGACTTAATTAAGTAATATTTAAATTTATGGAAGGTAGTAAAAAAACAAGTATATATAAATTATTTTTAGCTCTTATAGTTGTTGGTTTGATAGTTTGGGCGGGAGTTGCGGTTTGGCAAAATTATCAAGTTAAAAATTCTGACGTTGAGAATTTAACCAACCAGCAAATTAATGAAGATTTTAAGAATTTTAATGTTTCCCCAGACATTGAACTTCCTGATTGGCGACTTAAAGAGTTGCGAGAAAATTTTGATGCCATTCAGCAAACTTTACTTGAAACACCAGACGATTTCTTTGCGCTTTTAGGTTTAGGTCAGATCAAGAAACAGATAGGGGATTATAAAGGAGCTGAAAAGCCTTGGGTTTATCTTGGTCGTCAGAGTCCAAGAAACAGTACTTCTTTTGGTAATTTAGGAGATTTGTATGCCAACTTTATCGGTGATTACGAACGGGCAGAAATTGCTTATCGGATTGCAGTGGACAATTCAAGAAGTGAGCAAGTAAATTCAATTTTTTATAGAAATTTTTATGAATTATACCTGTTTCATTTAGAGGACCCAGTTAAGGCCAGGGAACTTTTGACTGAAGCAGTGGAGTTTAATTCTCAAAATACAGAATTATTGGTTTTATTAGCGCGCTTGGAAGTTGAACAAGGTGACCTTGAATTGGCATTATCCCATTACGATCAAGCAATTAATGCTGATCCTAGTAATGTGCCTTTAGCTCAAGAGGCTGAAGAGTTGAGGCTGAGACTTTAAGAAATATATTATTCAAAAATACGGCTCAATTTGATTTGAGCCGTATTTTTATTGTCTTAAATTACTAGGTTAGCAGTATTACCCCAAAGAAAATTAGAACGATGGCGGTAAGTTTTGTGGCTATGATCCGACCATTAAATTCCTCCTTGATAACTTTAGGCAAAAAGACACTAAATATTGCCAGGTCATGATTGTAGATAAATGCGTTCAGTTTGTTTTATCATTTGTTTTAAGGTGAATTCTTCGCTTACGCGCTCACGAGCATTAAATCCTAGTTGTCTAGCTCGGGCTGGGTAGTTTAGTAATTCAGACATAGCTTTGGCCAGCGGTCTGGGGTGGTCGGGGGCAACCAGTAGTCCAGATTTGTTATGTTCGATCATTTCTGGGATCCCGCCGACGTCGGTGGACACAATTGGTAGACCGGCAGACATGGCGTCTAAAATAGAGTAGGGGAAGCCTTCTTTGATAGAAGAGCATACGTATAGGTCGAGACCAGCCATTAAGCCAGCTGGATTTTTTTTAACCCCAGCCAAAGTTATATCAGCATGTAATTTGTGATGGTCTATAATGGCTTTTAGGTCTAGGGCTTTCGCTTCATCTCCACCTCCAATAATAACTGCCTTAGTTTTAATTCTATAATGATCTCGAAGGGTGGCTATGGCCTCAACAAAGTTCGGTAAGTCTTTGGTGGCGTAAAAATTTGCCACAATACCGATTAATGGATAATTAGATTCGTCTTTTTGGCCAATTAATTCTTTTCGTGCCTCGGCCCTTGAAATATGTGTGGAATTTTTTTCTTGAGTATTAATTCCATTATGGATTGTAATTAATTTCTCAGCCGGGGCGATCCTGACAGAATAAGCAGAATGAGCATCGAGCTTTGAAACGCAAATAATTACATCTTTATATTTGCTACTTAATTTTTCAGCTAACAAATAAGCAAGACGACGAAGAATATTCCCAGGCTCATTAAAGGCAAAGCCGTGGGCAGTATATACTGTTTTAGAAATTTTAGATTTTTTTGCTGCTATCGATCCGATGACTCCTGCCTTTGAACTATTAAGGTGAACGATATCAGGATTAAGTTGCTGGTAAAGATTGGCCAGCTCAGTAATTGCTTTAAAGTCCTGCCAAGGATTAATTGTTCGTATTAAATATTTAAGTCTATGAACCGGAATGCCTGCATCAACAAGTCGGTCAAAAAGTTCGGTTGCACCATCACTACTTCCAGCCGCCACCGATACTTCGTAGCGGTCCATGAGACTAGTAGCCAAATCAAATACGTAACGTTGGGCGCCGCCGAATTCTGCTTGAGTAATTACAAAAAGTATTTTTTTCACAGTCTGGAAAAATTAGAAATATTGACTTTTAAGCCATTTTATATAATAATTCTAGGGTATAATGCCTTAAACCACAAGGCCTATTTCATCTATTACTAAGAAAAAAGAGACTATTCTTGTGACCGGCGGGGCCGGTTTTATAGGTTCGCATGTTCTGCGGCGGTTGCTTGATATTGGATATAAAGTCGTGTGTGTAGACAATTTTAATTCCTATTATAGTCCCAAGTTAAAACAGGCTAGGATCAATATTTTTTTAGGAGACAAAAAGTTTCCGGTATATAAAATAGATATCGCTGACTACAAAAAGTTGGCCGTGGTATTTAAAAAACACAAAATTGATATTGTTTGTCATTTAGCAGCTCAGGCAGGGGTACCATACTCAATGAAAAAGCCTTTGATTTACGGACAGACAAACGTAATCGGCACTCTTAATGTACTTGAATTAGCACGCCAATATAAAGTAAAAAACATGGTATTTGCTTCGACTTCTTCTGTTTACGGTGCCAACGATACTCTCCCTTCACGTGAAAATTTGCAAATTGATAAACCTCTTTCTTTGTACGCGGCTACCAAGTTGGCCGATGAGCACATGGCATTTGCTTACTCCAGTCTATATGGCATCCCCATAACCGGTTTACGTTTTTTCAATGTCTATGGACCTTGGGGTCGGCCAGATTCAGCTCTATATAAATTTACTAGGTTAATTTCTAAAGGTAAGACAATCCCGGTCTACAATTATGGTAAATCAAAAAAAGACTACACTTACGTTGAGGATATTGCCGACGGAGTAGTTCAGGCGCTTAAGCGACCAAGGAAGTTTGAAATTTTTAATTTAGGGAATGGTCGCGGAATTTTTCTAAAGCGATATATTTCTTTGATCGAAAAAAATGTTGGCCGCAAGGCGAAGCAAAAATTATTACCGGCTGTACCTGGTGATGTACAGGAATCTCGTGCCAGCATAACCAAAGCCAGAAAGATGCTCAAATACAATCCGCAAACACCGGTTGAAGAGGGGATTAAAAAGTTTGTGAAATGGTATAAGGAGCATGAAAAAATTGCTGATGTTTCATAGCCGTGAGAATTTTAATTTTTACATTAACTTACCACCCTTTTATTGGTGGTGCCGAAGTAGCTCTAGCCGAGATAACTAAAAGGTTGCCAGGTGTAACTTTTGATTTGGTCACAGCTAAATTACATCCGGAACTTAGTTCAGTAGAAAAAAAAGGAAACGTAACTGTATATCGTGTTGGGCGCGGTAATGTTTTTGATAAGTATTTTTATCCTCGTATGGCTGCCAAATTTGCTTCAGATTTGATTAAAAAAAATGGAGCCGAAGCTTACCACACATTGTGGGGGATGATGGCCACCTGGGGAGGCTGGGCAGCCTTAAAGACCAAAGATAGGCACGATACAATTCCATATTTACTTACTCTGCAAAGTGGTGATTCTGATAGATTTTTACAGGTTCGAACTTGGTTTTGGCAGCGTCGCTATCGGCAAATATATCGTCGGGCTGACCATATCCAGGCAATTAGTACTTTTTTAAAAGATAGAGCTAAGCGGTATGGGTATCAGGGAAAGATTTCGATAGTGCCAAACGGAGTAGACTTAGATCGATTTAATAATAAGGTGATTCCTAGAAGCATAAAGGATATTTTTAAAACCCAGTTGCCAGTAGTGATTACTGTATCCAGGCTAGTTAGTAAAAATGGTTTAGCTGATTTAATTAATTCCGTTGTTAATATCCAAGTTAATTTACTGATCATTGGAACGGGTAAATTGGAAGTTAAATTAAAAAAACAAGTGACCGACCTTGGTCTTGAGGATCGGATTAAATTTACAGGATTGGTTGACCATGATGAATTACCAGGCTATTTACGCGCTTCAGATATATTTTGCCGACCGTCTTTGAGTGAAGGTTTTGGCATTTCTTTTTTAGAAGCTATGGCTTGTGGAGTTCCTGTGGTAGCTCCTCAGGTGGGGGGAATTATAGATTTTTTGAATGATAAGAATAATGGGCTAGCTTGTAATCCAAAAGATCCCGCAAGTATTACCAGAGCTTTTGAGAGGTTATTAGGGGATAGGTTACTTCGCCAAAAGATTAAAGCTGAAGGACTACGAACGGCAGCTAATTACAATTGGGATCAGGTAGCCAAACAGATGGAGCCGTTATTGATAGATGTTAAGAAAATTTAGATATGAGAATAGTTATTGCAGCTGAAATTTTTCCTCCCTCCATTGGCGGGCCGGCCACTTACGCGAATAATTTAGCTAAATCTTTGGCTGAGCGCGGTGATAAAGTGGTGGTTTTATTTTATGGGGATGAAGTAGATCAAACTAAAGAGGGATTTCGTAGGGTAGGTATTAATAATAATTTACCAAGAATTTTTAAGTATCTTTTGTATTTTATGGAGTTGTATAAGTTAGCCGGTACGGCTGACGTTATTTACGCTCAAGGTCCGGTGGCTTCCGGGCTACCTGCAGCCCTAGTTAAAAAATTAACGAAAAAACCTTTAGTAGTTAAGGTGGTAGGTGACTACGCTTGGGAGATGGCTCGTAACGAAGGAGATGAAATAGACATTAATGCCTTTCAGAATTCAGAACCAAAGGGAAAGGTCGGCTACTTGTTTAATATTGAACGGTGGGTATGCCAACGTGCAGACTTAGTGATTACGCCTAGCGTTTATTTACAGACAATTGTTAAAGGATGGCAAGTAGATGCGGCTAAGGTTCAGGTGATTAACAACGCCGCTCCAGTTATCAATTTTTCAGAACATAAACCATTAAACAATGATGGAGATATATTATTATCATTAGGAAGACTGGTTTCCTGGAAAGGTTTCAATACTTTAATTTCTATAGTGCCTAAATTATTAGCAATTAATCCTAAATTTCAATTAATTATTATTGGTGACGGTCCCGAAAAGTTGAATTTAATGAGACAGGTTAAGGAGTTGGGCATTCAGGACAATGTAGAAATTAC
>CAXGXT010000038.1:0-5450 GCA_964013765.1 uncultured bacterium
CCCGCGCGCAATATCCGTGCATTACCCCTCGCGGAATTTTAATAGCCAAATGCGGGCCTTCAATTGTTGGATCGTTGGTAACAATTCCTTGAGCCACTCCTTTGGTAGGAGAATCTTCGCGGGTATCGTACATGGCGACCAAAGCTGTACCTCGCACGCACACAAAAATATCATCTTGATTTTTGTGGAAATGCCAAGCCTTGGCTACTCCTTTTTTGGTAGAAGTAATGTAAACCTGCCCAAACTCTCCAAATATTTCGTCGTCTTTGCGGACCATTTCCATCAGAAACCCACGCTCGTCTGGGATAGCCTTCAACTCTTTAATAATAACCCCTTCGATCCCTGGTTTGGCACCGGGCTCTGAATGGTTATCACTATTTGAATTTATGGATTTTTTATCAACCATGTTTATATAAAGCAAATAAAGCGGCGATCGTGGCTACGAAAGATAAAAATGAAACGAAGTCAGCGGTACGATTGTAAACTGAAAATAAATTTGCGACCAAAGCCGCGACCAAGACTCCCAAAATTATAAACCAAATCCCGCGCACTGCGCCCACCCGATGTCTCGGTTTGATACTGTCAGGACTTATTAAAGACGCCGTGATTGTACCAGAAATTATAGTAATAAGCAAGCCAAAATTGTAGTTAAAATAATTAGTAATCAGTCCGGTTTTAAAATATTCCAGTCCAAAAAATACAACTGTCGTAGCTAGAGAAGCAACAAATACAGATCGACTTATTTCAAAAATAAATTTTACGTTATTTTTTTTCATTACTAAAAAATATTATTCTCCCTTAATCTTATTTAAAACTCGACTTAAAATTTCTTTAACGCTTAATGGTTTATCAATTAAACTAACCTGAATAGAGTTAATATCTATCCCCTTGTCCCCCAGCTGTAAATACGGTAGCGACAATACAAAATGTAGTTTGTTGTCAGCCTGATAATAAACTCTAGCCGGAAATTCTACCGTGGCCTGTCGCCACTCTCCGTCGTAAACGGGCTGTTCATAGTCGGCTAGAACATAGCTAATAGTATTTGCATCAACCGGCTCACCATCGGCTAAATCGCGCAAGAAAGGATTAAAGAAGCTGTCATGGCTGAAAGACCACAGGCCTTTGGTGCTCAGCCTAATATCATTTTTTGGAACATAAACTGACTTGGCAGATTTACTATCTGGCAGACTAGCTCCAAATTTCTGGTGAGTTTGACTAACAGTGACTACTTCGTCCGCCAGTCGAATTGCTTGTAAACCTTCGATATGAGAAGTGTAAGCATCAAATCTTCGTCCATTTGTGAATATACTAGACGGCTCCAAGCGCTGTTGATCAAAATCATCTGAATAACCAACATTATCGGCTAAATATATATCGTCGATAAAAACTAACTTATGTTGGCGACTTGTAATTTGCCTAATAAAAACATCATCGGTCGTAGAAAATTCAATTCTATAAACTCCAGCGGCTAAGTCGGGAACCTGAAGATTTATAGCCTCCGCCGCTTGGTAGACTCCCCGCTCCTCCACCAAACCATCATCGGAAATAAATTTATCAAAAACTAATCCGCCATCGAGACTTAAAACTTTAAGATCGATAAAATCTTCATTGGCGCTCCGATTTGTATCTTGAATTAAAAAATTTATGTCCAGCGGTTCATTCTCTAGATAAACCAAGAGTCTGTGCCGTCCGCGCAACGACTTATTTATTACCAAGGGTTCGTCGGGCGAGCTCGGGCGATAATTTGGTAACCGAAAATCTTGATCAATATTATGATTGTAAATAGCGATACGATTTGGATCAGGTCGATTGCCTAAAAAATCCTGTACCGTTAAATACTCTTCTCCTTGTTGAAACAGTACTGTCTTGCCTTGGCGTAAACTTGTCCAGTGTAACTTATCGTTATACAGCTGATCCAAGGCTTTGTTCTCCAGCGGCTTGAGGTCAAACTGCCAAATCTCGTTATCGACTAGTGCTCCTAACTGAAAAACTGGTTGGTCGTGATTTCTATAACTGATGGTAACCCGAGCTGTATCAAATCTGCGCGGTCGACGTACGTCAAAATATACTGGTTGATTAGTAATTGTTTGATAAATATTTCCATTAGCTTCTTCGATAGGCTCTTCAACTCGATCCGCCGGCCGCAAGACACTCACAAATGGCGACAACTCGGTAAAATCGTACGACGCATCCAGTTCTCCAGAGCTAACTACGTCTCGCGAAATTAACCACGATAATAAAAATACTGGGACTAAATAAATAGCTAGCTTAATAAACCAGAGAGAAGTTTTTTTGAACTTTGGCACGATAAATATTATTTACTATCTGTAATGGAAACTATTTTAAATAGTCTTTCTTGGCCAGAAATGACGATTGGTTCAATTAAAGATACCCTCTCCTGGAGCAACCGTTGACTGCTCAACAAATCTACATCCTGATCGTTTAGGAATGTATAGTAGTATAGAGGCACTTGATTTATCAAGTTAGCTACTCCAGGAGCATTTTGATCACGTAAAAACCCAGGAATCACGCTGAAATTAGGAAAAAATACTTTGTCATTTCTTTCAGTAACAATGACCGCTTCGGATTCGACAATACCCTGCACAGACTCTTGTTTTTGATAACTTTGGTTAATACTTTTGGCGACTTGTAAGATACTGTCCCTGTCAGACCAAAAAGCTAGACGAAAACTTAAAAAACTGACTGCTATTAAAATTATTGAAGTAATAAATATTTTTAATTTAGCTAAGCTAATCTTGGACACCAAAAATAATATTCCCCAAGTAGTCAAAGGTAAAGTTACGGCATATAATGGCAACCAATAACGAACGTACGACACACTTAAAGAAACTGCCCCTGGCTGTAAAATATCGTCGATATAATAACTCCCGTAAGTAGCCACTTGCACCAATCCAATTATAAATACAATAAGTAAATACCATTTTTTACTATGTGCGACGTTTCCTTTCTTAAAAATATTCCAAATTAACAATATGCCACCCAGTAACGCTGGCCACGACAGCCACCAAAATAAATTTGAATAAAATGAAACAAAATTATTTAAGGCCAAGCGTGGATGGAAGCCAAAGGGTAGGATTAAATCGTATAAGCGTGAAAAAATACTTATTGAACCTGTAGTATTTAGAGAGCCGCCCGGGTCCGATAAAATTTGGCCATAACCACTACTTAGTGCCGCGCCATAGGTCAGATTGTTTACCCAAAAAATTAATAAGATAGGTAAGCTAACCGAGGCTATAAATATACTCAAGTGCTTAAAACTATATTCTTTTCGCAAAGTAAATAATAAAATTATTAAAACTGGTACCATCCAGGTAACTTCGGCAGTTCGAGTTACCGCCGACAAACCAATAAATAAACCTGCGCCCAATAAAAAACTCGAATTTTTTTCTTTAACATACCTAAGGAGAAAATAGCTACCAGCAAAAAGAAAACTTAAAAAAGGTACTGAGTGAAACATGCTCCGCGAACTGTAAAGTAACCAGCTTGGGTGCAAGGCAAGTAAAATTGTCGAGATAGCAGCAATTTTTCTACCCCACAAATGTTTTAGTACGAAATAAAAAAACCCTAAGCCAAAAACCGCTAAAAGCGGTGTTAAGTAAGGAACAATACCCAACCCAAAAACGCTGGCCAAACTTCCATAAAATAAAATTATCCCGAGAAAAGATCCGGGTGCTAAACTTCCGTCTGATTTAACTAGCATTCCGCGGACATGGATTACGTTGCCGGCCAATTTATTTAAAGGCTCGGCCACAACCACGCTGCCAGTTTTTGCAAAATTATCTATAAAAAAATAAGTACTTGTTTCATCGGGCGAGTTTAAAATACGGTTTCCATGTATAGAGTCAACTGGACTAGTGACTATTGATAAATACGCGTACAACAAAAAAATAATTAGGCCCAAGATGGCTGTAATTAGGCCTGGCTTTAATTTGTGCTCCTTTAGGTAATCTCGCATATGCAACCTAAATTGTACCTTAACCGACTACTTTTTAAAAACTAGGTAGCTTATGCTACAATCCTTGCCATGAAAGAACAACTTACACTCAGCCGACATCTTTTTATAGGTATTCTAATTTTGTCGATTTTATTGGCTAACTGGTTCCATTTCCAGATAACATGGACCGGTATCCTTTTTGGAACTTATTATTTATTATTTTTCGGTTTTATTGCTGGATTTGTGGCTCTACCGAATTACCGGCCGGTTTGGCAGACTTTTGTAGGAACTCTTATCCTAGTTTCTACAATATCTTTGTTAAGCTCGCTGATATACTTTTTTTACCAATTTACCAATACAGTTGCGGTAATTATTACTGTTAGTCTACCAGTAATTCTTTTGATTTTATTTGAAGCTAGAAAACGTACCTTTAGCCACAAAATTCAACATCTTCGGGCGAAGACAAATCTTACTATTAACTCTTTTATACTTCTGGCCACTTTTGTTGGCTTAGAATTTATAGCTTTCAGATATTTAGCTTTAGCCCGGACCGGTTTAGCACTTCGTTCCCCTTGGTGGGTAGTAGAAAATGGATTTTTTATAACCTACTTCTTGGCTAGTTTCGTATTGGGCACTTTAGTATATAAAAATAAAAAATCAGGCCTATCGATATTAGCCGTGTCGTTACATACTTTTTTAACTTTGTCTGTAGCTTTAATTGTTTATCAAATTGGGTACGGCTTTGACCCTTTTATTCATCAAGCTACTGAAAAAGCAATCGCTGAATTTGGTTTTATAGAACCAAAGCCTTTGTATTATTTAGGACAATACACTTTGGTGGTTTGGTTTTCACAAGTATTTACTTTATCGGTAGCTACCATCGACAAACTATTAGTCCCAATCACGGCTGCCTTGAGCATCCCATTTGCCATCCACCTAACATGGCAGCGCTGTTTTATAGGCAAACCGGCCAACCGCCGAAATGGAGCAATGGTTGCTTTGGCCGGACTGCTTATCCCCTTAAGCTCAATGATTGTTAGTACTCCTCAAGGCTTGGCCAACTTATGGACCCTGCTGACGATTATATTATCTCTCAACTATTTAGTGGCTAAAGAAAAAGGTTGGTTACCTCTACTAATAATTCTTGCCCTGACCGCCACAGCCATCCACCCTCTATCCGGAGTCCCAGCTTTTATATTTTTGCTTCTGATTATCATGATCAAGCACCTCCCCGAAGGAAGTGCCCCGTGGGACAGATACATGCGTTACGGAGCCTTATCAGTAAGTAGTCTTCTTTTGGGAGTATCACTACCACTTATTTTTATTGCCAATTCAGTAGTCTCAACTAATCTAGTGGTTACCTTGCAAATCCCTACCCTGACTAAATTAATATCTATCTCGGGACCGTACCTACTAAACCACTTTAATCTGGTTTACGATTTAATATACTGGCAAGGATTTAACCAAAGCTTAATAATCATGATCGTGGCTGTCC
>CAXGXT010000039.1:0-5430 GCA_964013765.1 uncultured bacterium
CTTGTACAGCCCGACCTATACTTATTTAGTAGATAACAAAGTTAAAGGAATCGCCACCGATCGATTAATTGTTCCAGCCGATCGCTTAAATAATTTAAGCAACTGGTATATCAAAACAAGCCGTAAGTGGCACCCTGAACAATAAGCCTTCGGCTTAAATTCAGGGCAAGGGCTTTTTACTTAATAATGCCGAAGGAGGGATTTGAACCCTCACGCCCCTAAGGACACAGCGTCCTGAACGCTGCGCGTCTACCATTCCGCCACTTCGGCCTAAACTTTAAAAATTAAATTAAATAATAATATGATAGAAAATTTTAATCAAGCAGCGACGCCTCGTCGTCGCCCAGCAGCCAGACCGGCTCGCCCTAGTGGAGCTCGGCCTACTTCGCCACGTCGAAATCCAGTTAATCCACGAACCGCTAGACCAGCGGCTAGACCCGGCACTAGACCGGCTTCTCGGCCAACCAGAACCGCACCTCCAACTCGCCCTCCACAAACTCCTAGGGCAAATCAACGTCCAACCGGTCAAAGTCGCCAGCCTCTAACTCAACGTGGGCCACAACGAGGTCCTCAGCGCGGTCCCCAGCCCGTAGTGCCTCAACCAGTAGTAGCCGCTCCCGCTGATCGCGTACGGATAATCCCTCTTGGCGGACAAGAAGAAGTTGGTAAAAACATGACTGCGTTCGAGTGGGGTGAGGACATTATTATTGTCGACATGGGACTTCAGTTTGGATACGATGAAACCCCAGGAATTGACTATATTATCCCAAACGTTTCTTACTTACGAAAAAGAAAGAAAAATATTCGAGCTGTTATATTTACCCATGGTCACCTTGATCACATTGGAGCCTCACCTCACCTGCTCAAAGACTTAGGTAATCCCCTAGTTATCTGTGCCCCAATGACCAGAGCCCTTATCCAGCAACGACTAGAAGATCACCACGAAAAATACAAAGTTCGTTTTCAAGAAGTTAAAAACATTAGTACTACCTTTAAATTAGGTAAATTTAAAGTTGGCTTCTTTAGTGTTACCCATAGCATTGAAGATGCCCTGGGAGTAACCATTCAAACCCCATATGTAAACATTATGCACCCGGGTGACTGGCGTTACGACCTAGACCCAATTAAAGGTAAACCTACCGACTATAGTAGTTTGGCAAAATTTAACACTAAACAAGTTCCATCTATGCTAATGATGGAAAGTCTTGGTTCGGTTCACGATGGCCACCAAACTGGCGAAAAAATTGTCCAGACTACAATTGGTAAAATTATTAAAGAATCTAAAGGCCGACTTATTATCGGAACCTTTTCAAGTATGATCGAGAGGATCGGTATGGCTATTGAAGAAGCCAGTAAGTGCGGTAAAAAAGTCGCCATCGATGGATTTTCCATGAAAAAAAGTTTAGAAATCTCCCAACGCTTTGGTTTGATCAAACCAAAAAAAGGACAAATTATTCCTATCCAAAATATCCACGAATACCCAAAAGATAAAGTAGTTATCCTATGTACTGGAGCCCAAGGCGAAGACCGGGCTGTATTAATGCGCATGGTGTCTGGCTCGCATAAGTACGTACAGATAGAACAAGGTGACACTGTCGTCTTTTCGTCCTCGGTGATCCCAGGCAACGAAGTTGCTATTCAGCGACTGAAAGATTCTTTGTATCGCCAAGGAGCCGACGTCATCCACAAAGAAGTTATGGACGGGGTCCATTCAGGAGGTCACGCCAAAATTGAAGACATTAAACTTTTCCTAAAGCAGGCCAACCCAAATTACCTAATGCCCTGTTTTGCTCACTACTACATGCTGCACGAAGCACGTAAGATCGCCGAAGGTAAAGGCATGGCTCGAGAAAATGTTCTAATTGCCGACAACGGTCAGGTGATTGAATTTGATGCCAAGGGTGGCCGCTTACTTAAAGAACGAGTCGAAGCCGACCCGGTCTTTGTTGATGGTTTAGGTGTTGGTGATGTGTCAAACGTTGTCTTGCGTGACCGACGTCAGATGTCCGAAGATGGCATGGTGGTTGTTATTGCCACAGTTAATGTCCGACAAAAACGATTAGCGTCAAACCCAGATATTATCTCTCGAGGGTTTGTATACATGAAAGAAAATAAAAAGTTAATTGAAGATACTCGGCATAAGATTAAAGAAATTGTCCTACGCGCCGGACGTTACGACCGCGCCAACGTTGATTTGATTAAAGACAAGCTACGTGACGATCTAGGTAAATTCTTTATGAAAGAAACTGGACGGCGTCCATTGGTGTTGCCGGTAGTTATAGCTGTTTAATTATACGGCTCATATCTCGTTTGAGCCGTATAATTGACAAAATTAACTGCTTCTGCTAATGTGTATCCATCGTTCATAAAAACCATAAAATTCGCTTAGATCTATACCCTTCGTAGTCTCCCGCAGGGAGACGAAGAATGGGCCTGGTTTACCTACATCTATACGTATATCAGGTCGTCCTTCGCTAAAGCTACGGACGATATAGATTGGGTCTAAGCTAAAAGAATGGCTTCTGCTACTTCTCTAGAGAAGATGTGGAAACTCGGCTCCCTCCGTAATCATAGGGTAAATCATTGTCTGTCAATTTTTGATAAGAGGTGATTAAGTGGTCTCTCTTTAAATAGGGGGGACAATAAAGGTGGTACCGCGGTTATTGAAAACCGTCCTTTGTATCTAGTTTTGCTAGATTTAAAGGACGGTTTTTTGTTTTGGAAAGTTCATTGTTAAAATCAACATGGAGGACCAATAATGTCTAATAAAAAGAATACGCAATCCGTATCAACTGCCACCGACAAAGACGATGCCCCTAAATGTGGTGTGTGCCACATAGCCATGAAAGAAAATAGAGGTAAAAGGATTTACGAATGCTCAAAATGTGGCAATACCATGAAAAAAGTTTCTAAGGTACGAATGAGCTGGTGATAGCCAGTCAAAACCTCCAAACTTAAAGGCGAGCTTCTTGAATACGTTCAAGACTCGCCTTTCCATCCTTTTTCAATAAAAACCGTAAATAAGGCATACTAAAAGTATGAAGACTTTAAACCTACAAACTAACGATGGTGCCCAAATAACTGCCTACACCTTTGCCCCCATTCTTAAAAAAGGTAGTCCTAAGGTGCTGATCACCGCCATGTTGCATGGCGACGAATCAACGGCCAAAAAGGTTGCTCAAGCTTTAATTGAAAAATTAAAAAATGAAAAACTAATAGGTACGGTTACTATTATTCCGAAGGTTAATGAAGCAGCGGCTAAAATTGGTTCTCGCAGACATCCAGAAGATGACAAAGACTTAAATAGACAGTTTAAAAATATTAAAAACAAAACTGCCAGCAATCATCTGGCTGACGAATTAATGAAACTGGCCGAAGACTATGATTACGGAGTTGACCTGCACGTGTTTCCGGGAGAGCACTCCCCTGTTGTCACGGTGTGCGTGGCGCGCGGGGACGAAAAAGTTCAGGCCGAAGCCGAGAGGTTACAAGAAATCGTGGGTCCAGATGTTATCTGGAAACTGGATCCGTTCAAAGGTGAAACTGAAAAATTCGGGACCTTGATGGGTTATCTATTAAACAAAGGCAAGCCAGCCTTTGGCATAGAAATGCCTCCGGAAGATTTAGTACTAGACAGACAACTAGAAAAAATCGTAAATGGATTAATTAAATTATTAATAGAAGTAAAAATAATTGAGGGCACAAAACCTCAAACAACTAAAAATATACCTAGAATGAAAAGACAATTATTAAAAATTGAAGAACCGGGCCGGTTTGTCCCGGCTACGACTAAATTACTTAAGCCTGTTTCAAAAGGCCAGGTGATGGGTACTTTTTATCCTGAAAGAACGAATAAACCCGTAGAAATAGTTTCTCCTTTTTCTGGCCCTCTGATGACGATCGCCCAAGATGGGCCAGTCACAGTCGGAGAAAAATTTATTGCTGTTGGCTTACAACTTAGTTGGTAAAGAAAGACTCTAAGGAAGGTCCCGGGTGGCGACTAGTAACCACCCGGTGCGTTCTTTAGAGTTTCTTTTTGTCTGAAAACAAAAAAGGAGAGTCGTGATGGAATGCACATATCGGGCAGCAACCATTGATGGAAAAACCATTCAAGTACCCAAACGTTTTCGTTTCCTGGGCGGGTACGCCGGTGTGGCACCAACAGACCCTTACGTTGTCCTAGGTGACCCCAATGTACACTTGAAAGTACAGGGAGGAAATATAATCGAAACGCCAATCGTTGGCCTGCAAACCGAAAGTGGATTAGATGGTGTCTTCTGGTTCTGGGGGAAACTTTCAATGCTGGAGTTCCAAGCAGTACCTAAGGAAGAGGTACCGGAACGACAGCATTTGCCAGCCCTGATTTACACTAGGTATTACGGAATAGGAATTCATTGTTTCAACCATATACGAAACAATGGCTTTGATCGCAAAGATCAAACTGTCTCTAAATTGGTTGAGCAAGGATTCCTTCCTGACTCGCAGATAACCTTAGATTTTTCAGGAGACTGGAAAAGGGAAGGTGAAAAAATATCACGAAAAGACTGAAAAGAAACTTAGGTGGGTAGCAATTGTTGTTTTTACAACTCTGCTACCCACCAAAATTTAATTACTTAAAAGTAATAATGAAAAAATTATTAGTACAAAATAAGAAAGGATATTTCGGTATATACGGAGGACAGTTCGTGCCGGAGACGTTGATGCCAGCTCTAGAAGAGCTGGAGTTTGCCTATGAAAAATTTAAAAACGATAAAAAATTTCAAACAGAATTACACACCCTGCTAGCGAACTTTGTAGGAAGACCGACTCCCCTTTACTTTGCCAAACGGCTGACTAATAAAATCGGAGGAGCAAAAATATACTTGAAGAGGGAAGATCTAGCTCACACTGGTGCACACAAAATCAACAATGCTGTCGGCCAAGCTCTCTTAGCTAAGTATATGGGTAAAAAAAGGATCATAGCTGAAACTGGAGCAGGACAACATGGCGTGGCCACGGCCGCCGCTGCAGCCATGCTTGGTATCGAATGCGCCGTTTACATGGGCGCAGTAGATATGGCTAGACAAAAACCAAATGTTTTGCGAATGAAACTCCTAGGAGCAAAAGTAGTCCCGGTTACAGCTGGAAGCCAAACGCTTAAAGAGGCAGTCAATGAAGCACTACGAGATAGGATTACTAATATGTACGATACACATTATCTACTTGGATCTGTGCTTGGTCCTCACCCTTACCCAACTATGGTCAGAAATTTTCAGACGATCATTGGAAAAGAAGCAAAACGCCAAATCATAGAACGTGAAGGACTACTGCCGGACTATTTAGTCGCCTGCGTCGGTGGCGGTAGCAATGCGATTGGTTTATTTAAAGAATTTGTAAATGATGAAAATGTCAAAATGATCGGAGTTGAGGCTGGAGGTAAAGGCATAGAAA
>CAXGXT010000040.1:0-5334 GCA_964013765.1 uncultured bacterium
AATATCTGCCAATAATTCTTCTGCTTCTATAGGATCCATCCTTCCTAACTTAATCCCAAGCTCTAAAAATGGTATTGCACCCTGATATCGATTTAATGTTTCCATAGCCGTAGACCTTTTTTCAAGGAATTCAATTCCTTCCAAGCATTCATCCTTAAGTGATTTAGGTATTTCTGGATTTGGTTCTCGCTCACTCATGATTTATATATTATTAATAATATTACATTTTACCTACTAATAACCCCTCGCACAAGCTCTGCTACCCCACCCAATATCATTACAGTAAGTAATCCGTAATACATAGACTGAGATAAATTGACTTCCAAGACTGGTTTTTTCTGACTCTTTTTACGAGCTGCACGCCAAAGCTTAAACATTATAAATCCTTCAACTCCGCCAAGCACTGCACCGAGTAAACCAATAATAGCTAGGAAGTTATTTAGGCCAGCCAAGAATAGAGCTAGCGGAACTCCAATAGCAATAGCCCATGAAGGACCGTGAGGAATTTTTAAATCAAACCAATAGATCTTCTTTAAGCCAATCCCAATAGTTAAATAAGAAGTGAAAGTAGTTATTATTCCAAAAATAAGTCCCAACTTAACTACCCCGTCCCCCAAAACGCTCTGCAAGCCATTCATGGCTTCGGGACTAGTTTGAGTCCCCGTCACCCCAAGGATTAAGAAAATAAATATTAGATAGGTAATTATTGGTAAAATAGTTCCACCAAGAATTACTTTACTCATTAGGTTCTCACCTTTGTCTTTTAAGATATCTTTAATTTCTGGGATAACCGAAAAGCCACCCAGTGAAAATAAAATAACTCCGTAGGGAAGAATTAGTTGCTTTGGATTGAACGTAAGTAGGTTATTAATGTCTACACTACTCCAACCCATAACAAACATAGTGATCATAACTGCGAAGAATAAGCCAAGACTTAAAAACTCAACCTGGCCTAAACTTTTCGTTCCTATATATACAATAGCAGCGCCAATTGTAAAAAATACTAAATGATATAGTAACGCCGGACCACCAAATAAGGGCTGAAAATAACTCGATAAAAATCCTCCACCTACTAGAATATATGCTAGCTGTGTTCCATTTAAACCTACAAAATGAGAAACTAACGAAGCATTACGATATTTTCTACCTAGATATAATTCGGCGTCCCCAGGCAGCCGATGACTCTCAGGGGTCCTAGAAACTACTTCGGCATACATCATAGCTACTTGAAAAATTACCCAGCCCAAGATTATAAAGTAGATAACAATAGGGATAAAACCTATTTGCATAGCTACAAAAGGTAAACCAAAAAGCCCCACCCCTATTATTGTGCCGGCGTAAGTGGAGAGCGCGAGTAAGTACTTACGAGTATTTTGCATTTGTATTAATTATACAACAAAAAAAGCAACCTTTCACGTTGCCCTTGTTCTGCTTAATTTAGCTACTCGTATTTGTGTGCGTCTTTGAATTCTTCACAGTACTTAGTATTTGCATTCCAAGTAGCTTTTAGAAATTCAGGGTTATAACCTACGCTTTCTGCAAATTTAATGTAAGAATTAAAATCTTTGGGGAGGCACATACCGTCAAATCCACCGCGTTCAGTGACTTCGTGGTGGCTATGTCCCATACGATCGTCTAGCAACCATAAGTCTCGTACAGTATTAAAATCAATCTTGGCGGCGTCGGCAATAGCCTTAGCTTCGTTTATAAAAGTTACCTTTGTAGACAGGAAAGCGTTACGCATATTTTTAACTAACTCTGCTTCAGGGGTTGCTACTTTATGAATAGCTATCTCGTGGTCATAAGCTTGCCTGTAGGCTTCCGCTAACTGGTCAGCTAGCTCTGAATCGCCTCCAATAATAATATCTTTTTCTGCCAGGGTGTCTTCTTTGGCAGTGGCGGCTCGCAAAAACTCAGGGTTAAACAAAATTTTCTTACCAGTTTTTTCAGCCAGACGATCGGTAGTGCCAGGAGGCACAGTAGATTTAATTACAATAATTGGTGTTTCAAGCCATTCAACACTAGACTCAACAGCGCTCAAATCGCACACACCGTCGTCGGCCATAGGGGTTGGGACACAAATGAAAGCAATTTTGCACTGCTCGTTTATCTCCTCTTTAGAATTATGGTCTCCAACTATATCAAAAATTAAAGCTTCAGGAAAAAGCGCATGCAAAGCCTTACCCACTACACCATAGCCGATAATTGCTACTTTAGATTTTGCGTTATTTTCTTCCATAAAATAAAAAAAATTGGTCACTGCCATTTATACCTAGGACTTTAACATAATACAAAAAAAGTGCAAGGCTAGAATTTGTGACTAACTTAACTTAATAATTTGGCCAGGCTTAACTGTCCCAGTAGACTTTTGTGGTTCTGGATTGGGTGGCAGTTTTATTGTATTTTTTTTGGGGAGTGGATTATTAACAACCGGATTTAAAACGGGAACCGCTGAAGGATTAGACTTCGGCTGACTTATACTTGATTCATTAGTCTTGGCTGTCACTTTTTCAGGTGCTTTAACTGATTTTGGCTTCTCATCCTCAACCACATTTCTTCCTTTTAGTACCTGATCTCCTACTTTTTTAAAGCAATCACGGCAATAAATAGGTCTAACTCCATCCGGTTTAAATGAAACTTCTGTTTCTTCACCACAATCATAGCAATTTACTAAAATTCTTGGTTTATTTGGGGTAGCTGGCTTTGAGGCTGGCCTATTCTGTGGAGGTCTTGAGTTATTATTTTGCCTAGGTTGTTGTTTGTCATTAGTTGGATTAGGGTTAAAGACCGGTTTATTTTCTTGTCTTGGTTGGGTATTTGTTTGAGGTCTATTATTTTTACTACCCTCGCTCCTTGACTCAGGGTTATCTTGTTTAGCCGTAATTATTTCTGCCATACCACTCCAACGGGCTATTTTGTCTTCAACCACATCTAAAGGCACAGAATACTTTTCACGAGTAGCGTCAATTACTTTCTTTTCATTACCTGTTTCACCGTCTAAGGGAGGTAAGGTGGTGGCCGAGAAAGGGGTAGAAGAAATACCATCAATCATCAATTTCATATAAACATCAAATTTTGCTAAATTTATAATATCGTTCTCGGTATAATAAGGATCAAATTCCTTAACTAAAAATTCCGAATCGGCCGCACCTATTCGAAAACACATAATAGTACCTACGTTACCAAAAACTGCATCTCGTATTAAATAATTTGTTCCATCAGATAATTGTCCAATATATTGGTGAGCAATGATTAAGTTTAAACGATACTTTCTAGCCTCGGATAGAATGTTAGCAAAACTCTCGGTCGCAAAATTCTGAAATTCATCAACGTATAGATAAAAGTCTTTGCGATCATCTTCTGGTATTTCTACTCGGCTCATAGCTGCCAACTGAATTTTGGTAATAATCATAGCCCCTAATAAAGTCGAAGAGTCTTCCCCGATTCGGCCTTTGGATAAGTTTAAAATTAAAATCTTTTGTTGATCCATAATATCTCGCATATTTACTGTCGACTTGACCTGGCCAACAATATTTCTGACCATAGCCGTAGACAAAAACTGACCCACTTTATTTTGAATTGGAGCAATTGCCTCGGTTTGAAAACGGTCAGGGTATTTAGAGTATTCATCTACCCAGAAAGACCGGACAACCGGGTCTTCAATTTTAGCAATTACTTTATTACGGAAAGATTTATCTACTAATATCCTCATTACGCCCAGCAAGGTACTGTCCGGGTAGTCTAAGAGGGCTAAAATAGCGTTACGCAAGACATATTCCAGACGCGGTCCCCAGGAATCGGCCCATAGTTTTTTAAACACTCCAACTAATCCAGAAGCAATTAAGTGCTTTTGATCCTTACTAACCGATTCCATAACATTAAAAGCAATTGGGTATTGAGCGTCAGCCGGGTTAAAGTAGACTACGTCATTAATCCTATTGTTTGGAATAAAGCGAATAATTTTTTCAGCCAAGTCGCCATGAGGGTCAACTACGGCCACGCCCATACCATTCCGGATATCAGAAATAATCATATTTTCGAGCACAGTCGACTTACCCATACCGGTTTTTCCGATTAAATACATGTGACGTCGACGATCATCGGGTTTAATCCCAAATTTTTGACGTTGGTTACGGAAATTAGTTTCAGCAAATAAAACTAACTCATTATCCTTATTTTTTGTTTCTTTTGTACTTTTTTCTTCAGGCATATTATTTAACCAGTAGGTAGGTTGTCGGGAGCCGAAGTAGATTTAGTTTGGGAATCGTCTGTATCGAAAATCTGTTCCTCTATAGGTAGGGTAATTGGGGGTTCAGATTTTTTACTTTCAGTCTTTTGAACCAAGGGAGCCTTAACGGTTAGCACTGGGAAGTGCCAGACAGTCGCCAGCTCTTCTGCGTTTAAGATATAACCATAAGTATCAGGTCGTAAATCCTTACCACGTCTTTTATACCTGGCCAAAGCCCTAGTTCGTCTATAGTTTGTCCGACGGGTAATAAAGAATACGCCTTTGCGGACAGTGGCAGTTTTTGGGTCTGGCTTAAAACTATTTAAATTTAAAGCATTAAACTGATGCATGGCTCCAAAGAATGCATATACTCCACGAGGAATACTGTATTTTTCTTTTTCAGCTAAGTAAACCATATTAAAAGATACCTCGAAACCAATTTTTGAAATCTTATTTTCAATTTCCTCAACGGTGGTTTTTTCACCTGGCGAAAGGTGAAGCATTTTTGAAGGGGGGTCTTGAGCGCTATTAGCTTTTTCTGGAGCAGGAAAACTTGCCTCTTTAACTTCATGGGCAAAGCTACCAATTTTACTTCTTTTCTTTTCAGTTTTTGATCCAATAAGTTTTTTTACTAACTGTACTCCCTCATCTCGCCAACCATCTTTAGCACGTTTTGAGGGGGTAATAATTAACTGTAACCACAATTGTTCTCCTGGAGATAACTTACTCATCAGCTCCAATAAAGGGGCAATCGGATCCTTTAACTCTTGGCTCAGACTATGTTCTTGATGAACGTAGGTTTTTATTGGATAATGCTCTTTTTTGGAAAGCTTTACCCTTGTTCCCCAAAGCTTATAGTTTGGGTGAGGAAATTTTAGATCAACTTTTTCGGCGTAATCCTCTACCTCCACAATTTCGGCATCAGGATACTGGGCATATATAGTAGCTTCTACATTATCTCTAGTAGCTACTGGTGTGTAAACTAAAAACTGTACATACCCTCCAAGGCTCACAATCTCAAAAGAAAGATTGTATTGCATTTCTCCAGACCAATATTTATCTTTAGCAGACTTACTGGAATACAACCCAGAAAGTTGAGTAAAAAG
>CAXGXT010000041.1:0-5242 GCA_964013765.1 uncultured bacterium
AAAAAACAAAAGGCAGTGCGGCAGCCATTACATAGAAAGTAGGTAGAGTTTCAGTATATGCTGGCCAAAGGGTATTTAGTACTTGGGGCAAGAGTGCAATTAAACCTAAACTTAAAGGAATCCCAATAACTAAGACATAAAAAAGACTTTGGGTAAAAGTTCGGCTTAACTTTGTTTTATCCGTTACGTATAGGTGACTAAACGCTGGGAAGATTGCTCCGGCAAAGGCGGCAGGAATAATGTTCTGTAACGCAAATATTGTTTTGGCTGGGACGGCGTATAGGCCTACTGCTTTGTCGCCTGCCAAGTAGCCCAGAAGAATAGTATCGAAAGTGTTATAAATTTTTGTGAATATAGCAGCGATAGCAAATGCTGGTACTAATTTTAAAATTTTCTTGATAACTTGCCTATTCAATTCTGGGAGTAACGAATACTTTAATTTTACTTTTACCAAGATTGTTGCAAAGGCTGTGTTAAAAGTGGTCGCGATGATTAGGGCCAACATAAGTACCCGCAGGTCCCCTGTTTTTCGTAAAGCAATTATCGCGATCGAAAAATTAATAATTTGAAATATTACATTACCTATGGATTCATATTTAAGAACTTGGCGTGAACGAAACACTCCATAAAAAATTACACCCAACGCATCAAGTAAAACAATAAATGAACTTAAATAAACTAAGTTTTTAACTTCAGGTGGTCGTCCAGTAAAGGTTATGGATAAATATGTTAAGGCAAAAGCAAATATTGCTAATGGGATGGTTAGCCCAAGAATATTTTTTAAAAGAAGGTTTGTTTGTTCTGGATTTTTAGCACTCTCTCGAACTAGGACTGGCGGTAGGCCAAAATGTACGAACAATGAAAATAGAGCTGAAAAAGACAAGGCGAATACAAATTGACCTAGGTGTTCCGCGGCCAGGTTGTTGGATATATACCAAAAATAAACGAAAGAAATGGCCTTTTGGATGACTAGTGATCCAGTAAAGTAAGTTGTATTTTTAGCAATTTTTGAGGATGTCATGACCTTGAGTTTACGCTGAATCGATTGTTTTTTCAATCAAAAAAGGCAGGATTGCTCCTGCCTTATGTACATTTTAAAAAGTTTAACGCTTAGCCCACTGCGGAGCACGACGTGCGCGCTTTAATCCAGGTTTTTTACGTTCTTTCTTTCGAGCGTCTCTGGTTAGATACCCCAAGGGCTTTAAACTGTTTCGTAAATCTTTATCTAGTAAAACAAGTGTTCTGGCTATTCCATGCCGAACGGCGTCTGCCTGGCCAGCCTTGCCTCCCCCTTGAACCTTAACACTGAAATTTACGTCCTTAAGATGGCTAGTTTCTTTTAAAGGTTGAGTGACGGTATTTTGCAAGGCTAAAGTTGGGAAATATTCCTGCCAACTCTTTTCGTTGATTATAATCTCGCCCTCCCCTTTTTTTGTAAGTCGAACTCTGGCCACAGCAGTTTTACGTCGACCAACAGCATATAAGTAGTTACGTCGTCGTCTAGTTCCCTTTTTTTCTGCGGTAATCGGCATGAAATCTATTTAGTAAATTGTAAACGCTTAATCATTCGGCTGCGTAATTTATTTTTTGGTAGCATATTGAAAACTGCTTTTCGAATTACCTCTTCGGGGTCATTAGCATATAGTTCGCGCATGACGGTAGTTTTTAAACCTCCAGGGTAGCCTGAATGACGGTAATACTTTTTTTGATCCAACTTATTGTCGCTAATTTTTAGCTTATCAGCATTTTTTACGTTAACAGTAACGGCTGGGTCAATATTTGGTTGAAAGGTTACTAAATGTTTTCCGCGTAAAAAAGTAGCCACCTGACTAGCAAGTCGTCCGAGCGCCTGGTTGCTAGCGTCTAGCTCAATTTTTGAGACTTTTGAATCTTTGGCTGTCATACAAGTTCAATTTGGACTACTTCAGCCCCATCACCTTGGCGCTGACCTAATCTGGTAATACGGGTGTAACCGCCTGATCTCTTCTGGTATCTTGGGCCAATTACTTCTAGTGATTTAGCAATTGCTTTATCGTGAAATAACACTGCCTGTAGTTTGCGGCGGGAATTTAAATCGTTTTTTTTACTTATAGTAATAAGTTTTTCTACCACTGGCTTCACCGCCTTAGCTTTGGCGGCGGTGGTTTTAACTTTTTCGTGAATAATAATACTAGTAGCTAAATTACGTAATAAAGCTTTACGTGGGGCAGCCTTTCGACCAAAAGTTTTTCCAGATTTACGGTGACGCATGCTTATTAAAAATTATTTCTCGGTTTCCGATTCATCCTTAGCTTCTTCCTCTACTTGGGCAACTTCTTCTTTTTCCTCTTTTTCTTCCTTAGGCTCATCTTCTTCTTTCGGCTTACTGGACTTTTTAGCTTTTTTGGGTGACTTACTAGTACCTTCGGTAGATTGTAAAACAAAACTAAATTGGTCGATTAGAATTTGGCTGGCATCGTTCAGTGCGGTCTGGGCATCAATCGATCCATCGGTTTCCATAGTCAAAATCAAATTTTCGTAGTTTGTCATTTTACCAACTCGAACATTTTCAGTCTTTATTCCTACATTAACAATTGGAGAGTAAATAGCATCGATAGCGATCATCCCAACTTCTAAGTCTTCCCCTTCTCGACTTTCGGTAGTTACAAATCCATGTCCTTTATCTGCAATAACTTCCATTTCAAATTCAGAATCTTTGTCGGTAATGGT
This sequence comes from uncultured bacterium, assembly GCA_964013765.1. Lineage (GTDB taxonomy): Bacteria > Patescibacteriota > Patescibacteriia > Buchananbacterales > CAXGXT01 > CAXGXT01. The sequence continues at coordinate 2,710 of CAXGXT010000041.1, forward strand.
GGCAATTTCTTGGTCTGGATTTGAAATTTCAGAGTTGCTGCCTGTTTCAAAATCCCCAGCCTTTACTATTTGTTCACCTTTAACTTTAAGGCCAAAACGTACTGGCTCATCACCATGGACTTTTACAGCAACTTTTTTTAGATTTAAAATAATTTCTACCATGTCTTCTTTGATATTCTCCAACGAAGAAAACTCGTGATTGGCACCTTTAATTTTTACAGCAGTGATGGCAGCTCCACCTAGGGAGGATAAAAGTACGCGACGCAAAGCATTACCTACTGTAATTCCGTAACCTGGGAAAAAAGGCTGTAATGAAATAATTGCTTGGTTTGGTTTTTCACCAGCAGTGATATCGATTTTTGTAGGTAGACTAATTTCGGGCATATTAAAAAGTTAACGTGAATAAAATTCTACAATTAAACGAGGGTCATAACCTTGCTCAAAGTCAGCTTTAGTCGGAGTGCCAGTTATTTTGGCGGTCAAACTATCTATATCAAAACTTATCCAGCTAGGTATTTCTCTTTTTTTCAAATCTTTTATATCTATATCGGTAAAGACTTTTTTACTTTTTTTATTTTCACCAACCGCAATGATATCTTTGGCTCTAACTTGGTAAGAAGGAATATCTACTCGACGTCCGTTTACTGTAAATAAACCGTGCGTTACATATTGTCGAGCTTGTCTACGAGTAGAGGCTAGTCCGGTTCTATAAACTAAGTTATCTAGTCTTTGTTCTAACAACTTATTAAGTAATTCACCCGTATCACCAGTTTTGGCAATTGCTTTATGGTAATAACCTAAAAACTGTTTTTCAGAAACGCCATATGTTCGTCTAGCCAGCTGCTTTTCTTTAAGCTGAAGGCCGTACTGGGACAATCTTTTTTGTCTTTTAAAGTTAGCCTGAGGACTTGCCTTACTTTTAACAGCACTACCGTCGGCACCGGCAAACGATGCAGGTCCTGCTGAGCCTGTCTTATTATCTGGTTTCTTTTCTTCACTATTAACAACTGGCTTAGTTTCAGCTTGTTTTTCCTCTTGTTTTTTCCCCTGCTTTTCATCAGAAACTTCTTTAGATGCTTCTTTAGAAACCTCTTTTTTCTCTTCTGGTTTGTCTGAATTTGGTGAACTCATATAGAAAATAATATTAGACCCTTCGTGGTTTTTTTGGTCGACATCCGTTGTGCGGGAAAGGAGTAATGTCTTTAATTGATAGAATATTTAAACCATTTGAATTTAGGGCTCTGATTGCACCTTCGCGACCCGACCCAACGCCTTTTACAAATACACTAACGTTTTTTACCCCGTAGTCTCGAACTTGGTCGACTACCTTGCGAACAACTTGGCTAGAAGCATAAGGAGTGGCTTTTTTTGGACCGCGAAAACCGACCTGGCCAGCCGAACCTTGTCCGAGCGCATTTCCATGCTGATCGGTAATAGTTACAATCGTATTGTTGTAAGTTGCATGTACGTAGGCGCGACCACTAGGAACTTGGCGTTTAACTTTGTTTTTAGACTTTTTAACTGCCTTGGTAGTAGTTTTTTTATCGTCTTTCTTGTCATCCTTAACTTCCTTGCTTTCTTTTGAATCAGTAACTTTAGATTCAATCTCGGACTGAGCAGTTTTTGATTCTGCTTTTTCAGGTTTGTCTTGAGGCTTTGCCTCTATTTTTTTATCTTTGTCAGTAGCCATAAAATCCTAATTAAGTCTTTTGAGCTGAACCTTTTCGACCAGAACCCATAGTCCTACGAACGTTTCCGCGTACTGTTCTAGTGTTGGTCTTGGTACGTTGTCCGCGGGCTGGTAAGTGATGAGCATGTCGGCTGCCACGAAAGCTGCTAATTTCTTTAAGTCTCTTTACGTTTAGTAAAACTTCACGCTTACGTTCGCCCTCTACGGTAAAGTTTTTTTCAATAATTTCACGTAGACGTCCAGTTTCAGCTTCGCTTAAATCTTTTACTCGAGTACTAGCTTTAATATTTGCCTGGTCAATAATTTTTTCAGAGGCGCTTCGTCCAATACCATGTATATAAGTTAAAGCAACTGGAAGTCGTTTTTCTTTGGGGAGAGTGATACCTGCGATTCTAGCCATGTTTATAAAATAAAAAATTACAGCGACTCAGTTAGCCCTGACGCTGCTTATGTTTAGGATTTTTACAAATTACATGTAGTCGCTTTTCGCGACGAATGACTTTACAGTCTTTACACATTTTTTTTACTGATGCTCGAACTTTCATTTAGTAACGATACGTAATACGTCCTTTAGTTAAATCGTAAGGTGTTAGCTGTACCTTAACTTTGTCGCCTGGTAATAAACGAATGCGATACATGCGCATGCGGCCGGCTAAGTAGGCTAATATTTCCTGGTCATTTTCTAGTTTTACGCGAAACTTTGTAGACGGCAAGGCTTCGATTACCTCCCCATCTAATTCAATAAAGTCCTTAGTTTTTTTCGTTTCGGTTGGTTTAGCTACCATCTAGAAAATAAAATTCATGGCCAGCAATGCTGCCATAATGGTTTAAAAGCGTTTTATA
>CAXGXT010000042.1:0-5177 GCA_964013765.1 uncultured bacterium
CGTACAAAATACGCCGATGAACCGGCTTAAGTCCGTCACGAACGTCGGGTAAAGCCCGAGCCACGATCACGGACATAGCGTAGTCTAAGTACGCTGTCTTCATTTCATCCACCAACGGCTGGGCTACTATTCCCGAAAGAGCTGTAGACTTTTTATCTGCGCTCTTTTCTGCCCCTTTTTCTGCCCTTTTTTCTGCTTGGGGCTTTTTGCCTGGCTTAGATTTTTTGTCTGACTTTGCCATTTTTTATAATTAATTGCTTGCTCCAGCTACACTTCCCGTGGAGGTAGTACTATCTGGAGAACCAAATTCACTTAATGATTTTCTAAACTCGCCGTAACTTTCAAAATTTTGTTTCCAATCAACGCCCGCTTCTTCCGGTTGAGCTATTATCGCCCCGCGCCAGCGGGGGGCAAAGCTAACTGCCCAGCTGCCTACGACTACAACCATCAATAACCCAACAATAATCCATAATAGAAATCGTCGACTTGGCTGTGAATTATTATCTTCCATTCTATAACCTAAACAACATCCATTATAACTGTCTTCATCTCGTCGGCCGGTAATTCCTTTTTGGTAATTTTTAACTTTTTCACTCGCTCCCCAGAACTAACCCCTAGCTCCTTACAAAAAGTATCTACCGTTCCTAAATTTAGCTTAAGGCCAGGCACTTTGTAGTGCATTGGGATTACCAGACGCGGTTCAACCTGACTAATTATTTTAGTAGCTGCCTTAGCATCCAAAGTATAAGTGCCCCCAACCGGAATTAACAATACGTCTGCCCCTTCAATTTTTTCTAGCGCTCCGTTACTTAAGGAATGACCAAGATCACCTAGGTGAACAATTGACACACCTTCAACTTCAAAACGAAAGACAATATTTGGTCCGCGCTCGGAGCCTTCGGAATCATCATGCCAGGTCGGTAAACCAAAAACAAACACACTACCGACTTCGTATTCGCCGGCGCGATCTATAATAAATGGTCCTTTATCACTAGTTCCTTTAATCAAACCGGCCGCGTTGTGATCCGTGTGGTCATGACTAATGGTCACGATGTCGGCTGGACCACGGGCGGTTTTTAAGCCGTAAGTTTTATCAAAAGGATCGGTCACGACAGTAGTGTCGGCTCCTTGAATCTTGAAACAAGATTGTCCGTACCAGGTTAAATACATTGAAATAAGTTGAAATTAAATTAAAAATTGGGCAAAAGCCCTAATTACTAAATCTAACAATAACTAAATGTCCATGTCGTCCGGTTCTTCATAGCTTACGGGTTCACTCTCGGGGATAAGGATAGAAGAGGACACTTTAGGCTTATTCTTTCTGCCAATGGGTTTAGGATCTGAAATAATTTCTGCAGAATCATTTTCATTATTCTTATTGACTTGTGTTATTATCGGATCAATATTATGAAGTACTATCGGATTTATTCGCCCCCTTACTAAAGGCTCTTCATCCCCTGACTGCTGACCTTCTAATGTGGCTAGATCTCTATTTTCATCATCTCTAGCCTCTGGACCATAAACACGCTTCACCATCTCCGCCCGTAGTTTTTTTTCCTTTTCTTTTTGCTGCCTTATCTCAAAAGTTGTACGACTGACAGGCTCACTATCATTAGGTTTTTTTGAGGAACTTTTCTTTACCTTATTAGTTCCAGCCTCGGTAATTGCTTTCACGATCTCCTTAGCGTCTTTCCAGTCATTAATAGAAATCTTTCTTTGTTTTCTTAATTTATACAAATCAGCTCTCAACCGCCTTTTCTCAGAGTAAGATAGCCTCTTACCAGTTGGCAGACGCTTAAAATAAGGAGAGATAGTATCCTCAATCAATTTAGCTTCTTTCTTAGATAAATTAAGTCCAGCTGCCCCCGCCCTTCCTCTATGCCTCATCTTGGCTAAAGCTCCTCGCAAGCTATGACTTCTGGCTCTAGCTGAACCAGTTTCGCGATAACGTCCCTTACCAACTCGTCCGAAAAGATCTGAATAAATATCTTTTTTTTTCATAAAATTTATTGTCCTAAAACCTAAAAAAGTGACGAATTCACTACTAGAATTATATCTTATTTTGGTATGAATGTCGAGTAAATCTAGGGTAAATTTAGGCCTAAAAAACTTGACAATTACTGAAATTTATGACTATTATGATTAGCTTAGAATCTTTGATCCACTGCGGGTCAGTTCTGAGAAACTCTTTAAGGTAGAGAGTCACAACCTACCCAGGTGCACCGTTCAGCGGGTACCGATCGGTAGTCCTTTTAAGGACACCACAACTACAGAAAGGAGGGAGCTATGCTTCCTTCAGAAGCTGTCCATCTCGATTCACGGAAGGATGGCACTTTTAGCCTAAGTGTCAATAAGGGTTGGGCAGGAATTTGCGTATTGGGCAAAACCGTGCCCTTACCGTTTGATAGCAGTAAAGATGGTCCATGGGGTGTCAACTTACTGACATCTAGAATATCCAATCATTCTAAAGGATTAATTGCCATAGCTGTATACAATCTTGCCGCGAAAAAATGGTTCACCTGGATAATTAATGTTTCCAGAAAAACAGAATCGCCAATAATTAATCTCCGGGTTGAATGGACGCCAAGTGCAGACAGGTTTGGTCAAGCATATGTCAATCATCTTGTCGTCCTTCTGCCAAAGGCCTTAGGAGGTACTGATGATTCCCGGCGGTATAGCTCAGCGAAGGATGCAAAAAACCGGGTGGACCGTGATCTACTGCTTCGGTATCTAGCCCATGATCCAAATGTTGACGATCAGACAATAATCGCCGCCGCCGAAAAGCTTGCGGCCGAGCAGTCCGAGTTGGAGAAGTTGCAAACCGAGCTGGAACAAGTCAAAGAGGAGGCGGAAAAAACCCGAGCGACACAGCAGGAAACCATCGCTGGTTTAGGCAAGACTCAACTTGAGTTACGAGAGACTCATACTGATGAGACAGCCGAGCTAATCACCAGAGCTGAGGCACTGCTGACCGCCCTCGGTACAGGTTGGCGGACCGAAGCAGTAAAAGAAGCTATGCTGATGCTTATCCGCCGATGTGGCAATGCCGACGTATTCCAAGGAGAAGTAATCAGGGTTGAACAAATTGGTTGTACGGGTAATTTCAGATTTATGATCGCAATTACCGGGAGACCCTCCACGGATACTGCTGGCCAGGAATATGGTCATGCACTGTGCACCTGTGAAGGCAAACGTTTCGAATTGGACGACAAGCTTGAATTTGAAGTAAAAGGCGTGTTGAAATTTCCAAGATTTCAACGTGGCCACGGTGCCGTTCGAGTCGAAAAAATGAAACTCAAAAAGAAAGATAAGTAGTGCGGAAATAACCGCCATAAAAATATGCCCGTTGGACGCGCAAGCATCCGACGGGTTTTTCTTTTACCACGCTACCCGTACGGCTCAAACGTCGCTTGAGCCGTATTTTTTATTAACTAAACCATACAAGGCAGCAACTTGCCAAAAATACCCCCACATGCTACCTTATGAAAACCTTTCAAATTAAATATTTCAAGCTAGTTTAAGTAACTGCCTGGTCGACTAGCGCCGGGTCCTCGAGCCTAAGTACAACTTGGCCGGGGTAATAAGTCTTTTTTTATTTAGTCCGTAGTTTGTAGTCAGTAGTCTGTAGACTTTTCTACTTAACTGACTATACAAAAACGAACTACTAACTACAAACTAATGACTACAGACTAGTAACGACTATGCCTAAAAACGAAACTACAACTAAATCTAAAGCCTCCACCAAAAACGAAGCTGACGCTCCAATATCAGAATTCGCCAAACTTTTGGACGACGACCAGTACGCCAAGATCCCCAAAGCTGGGGAGCTAGTGCACGGTAAAGTCGTTAGTGTATCTAGTAATGAAGTGCGGCTCGACATCGACGGCTTTACCACCGGCGTGGTGCGGGCGCGAGAGCTTTTCCCTGAATCTAGTGAATACGACGACCTAAAAGTCGGAAGTGAAGTCGAGGCAACTGTTATCGACCTGGAAAACGAAAATGGAGAAATGGAACTGTCTTTTCGTTTTGCTGGTCACCAAAAAGTCTGGGCACAGCTACTTGAACTTAAAGAATCTGGCAAAGTCGTCGAAGCTGTGGTCACCGACGCCAACAAAGGTGGAGTGATGGTCAAAGTAGAACAAGTCGGCGGTTTCTTGCCGGTATCGCAACTTACTCCGGAACACTATCCACGCGTGCCGGGCGGCGACAAGCACAAAATCTTAGAACGCTTGCGCGACTACGCTGGCCAAAGCTTCCGCGTTAAAATTATTGATGCCGACGAACGCGAAGACAAGTTAATTGTTTCGGAAAAAGCTGCTTGGGAAGACGAACAGCGCGAAGTGATCGCTAAATACAAAGTTGCTGAAAAAGTTAAGGGAACTATCACGGCCGTGACCGACTTTGGTGTGTTCGTAGAATTTGGAGACAACCTTGAAGGCTTAATCCATATTTCTGAACTAGCTTGGAAACGAATCGACAATCCAAGCGAGATCCATAAGGTTGGCGATACTATCGAAGCCGAAATTATAAAAATTGAAGGCTCAAAGATTTTCTTATCTACCAAAAAACTAATGCGTGACCCTTGGGCCGGCGTTGGTGACCGTTACAAAGTTGGTCAAATTGTTAAGTGTACTATTCTGAAAGTTAATCCGTTTGGATTGTTTGTCGAGCTCGACCCAGAAATCCACGGCCTAGCCCACATAAGCCAGTTATCTAGTACACCAATTAAAGATATAAACGAACTAGCCAAGCCCGGTGACGTGCTAGAATTTAAAATCATTTCATTAGAACCTGAAAAACATCGTTTAGGGCTTAGCCGTAAAGACTTAACTCCCGGTGCACCTAAAGAAGAAAAGTCAAAAAAAGAAACCAAGGAAGTTAAAGAAAATAAGGAAGACAAAGTAGATGACAAAAAAGAACACGAGAAGGGGAAAAAGTAACTGCTAAAAAAGTGGACGAAAAAGAAAGTGAGAAAGAGAATAAGAAAGAGGATAAGAAAGAAGAAAAAGAAGTCGAAAAGAAAGAAAAAGAAGATAAAGCAGAAGCAAAGTCTTAAAAAAATTTCAAACATTAAAAAAAGCGGTTCCTGAAAAATAGGGCCGCTTCTTTTTTTACTTACGTCTTATGACCTATGACTTATGTCTTTTAGACTCCGCGAGTATAGATACTTACTATGA
>CAXGXT010000043.1:0-5130 GCA_964013765.1 uncultured bacterium
CTAAAGAACAAAATATGGGGGAGAGGATAGGAATCGAACCTATAGCCTCCATTGTAAAGAAACATCTTGCACCTGACTCTTTACAACGTTGCTCACCCAGTGAGCTACCTCCCCCAATAAATACTTAAACTAAAAACCCGCCTCCAATGAATGAGACGAGTCTGTGTATTTCTTTTATTTACAACTACCTACTGCAACACAAAACTCGTCCTACCCGGGGCTGGGCAAGAAGCAGGGGCAACAGCCGGAGCTGACACGCGTACACTTGAGTTATATTGCAAATATGGCATGAAAAAATATTATCATGTACTTATTTTTTGGTCAAATTTACCTGTGACGAGACAAGAATAAAACCAAATCCTTTTCCTGGATTCGGTAAGTTTTGCGGCCGAGTTTACTTGCCTTGAGCCTCTTAGCCGCTATCCAACGATAAACAGTTTTGGAGCTCACTTTGAGTGCCTTAGCCGCCTCCTCCGGTGTTAGGACCGATAGGGGCATAATCTATATTCTGTGAAATTGATTTTTATTTTTGTTTTTTTGTAGGCGCAACGCCCGCTACAGTTTACGCCACGAGGAAAATGTAGCGGGCACTGCGCCCTCACGTATTTCTATAAACTAACCTGGTAAAACGATACCAATCAAGAGAATGAATAAAAATATGGCTGCAGCCGAAGCTAAAGAAATTAATAATGATTCATAAATCTCTCTAACTCTATTTCTACGCACACCACGATGGTAATACATATTTGTTTAATTATTTTATTTTTAAATTTTAGTAATAAAAAAATTATAAAATAAATGTACTCCATTGTCAAAGATAGTTATCAACAGTCCCCTTTTGTATACTTTAAGTAGCTATTCGTATTCTATTGTCCTCCATTGTCCTATGCCTCCCTCCCCCTCTTTTTCCCCCTCAGGCAGGGGGAGATTATTTTAACAAAAATACGGCTCAATCACCGTTTGAGCCGTATTGCCTCCTCCCTCTAATTTACTTTTTATTCAAACATTACTTCATGATCCGACCGAACGTAATCATGAATGTCCTCGGCCTTAAACCAAAGCTGTTCTTCGTACTTAGCTTCCTCTTCGTTACCCGAGGCATGGATCAAGTTTCGCAGTGAACGTTTCTTCTCGTTGGCCAAAGCGGGAGAGTCAAGAGAATAATCACCGCGAATTGTACCGGGCTCTGACTTACTAGGCAAAGTATTACCAACCATCTGACGTACATTAGTAATGGCATGTAAGCCTTCAAATAAAATGGCTACTACTGGACCAGAAGTAAGAAACTCAATATTCCACTTATTTACCATCTTACCAATTTCAACTGGGTCCATGGTCCCAAAATCTTCGTTGGCGTCTTTGCCATAGACCTGGTACGTCTCGAGCGTCTTGCCACCGATTGCTTCCATTAGCTCAGTCCGAGATTCAGGGTAGTGTTTTTGAGCCATCTCTTCTGGGGTAGCTACCATCTTTATGGCTATTACCTTAAGACCAGTTTTTTCAAAGCGAGTTAAAATCTCACCGATCAATCCGCGTTTTACACCGTCGGGCTTGACCAGGACTACCGTTCGTTCTTTTTGAATGTCTGACATAATTTTTTACTAAATTTAAGAAATTTAAGAATTAGTGCTCAAGATAGCATAGATAACATAAAATTGCAAGCCTTATCTCATTACCTCCTTACTTTTCAATAAACTCATTTACCAACCAATGGCCATCTTTTATTTTAATCTGCACGCTTCCCTGCCGATCGGTCCGATACACTTCTGCCCCAATACTTTTTAATCTTTTTAAAATCGTCCTGGACGGATGCCCGAACTTATTATTTAAACCCACAGAGATAATAGCCAATTCTGGAATTACTTCTTCTAAAAAATCCATCCGATTAGAATCTATACTACCGTGGTGTGTTACTTTAAAAATATCCGAATCTAAATAAGTGTCTAATTCTAACAACCATTCTTCGACCGTACCTTCGGCATCACCTGCCGTTAAAAAAGACACTCCGTCAATCTCAAACCTCAACACATTTGAAAGTTCATTTACATTTACACTGCCTTTATTAATAAAATCTGCGGTCGGCCACAACACTTCTCCTTGAATTGAATCTCCTAAATCTATTAAGTCTCCTGCCTGTATTGATTCATGTGTAGTAAACTGTTGAGATATTTCTAACCAAGCCTCATTAAACGGTGAGCGATAACCAACTTTATTGAATAAGGCTGTTTTAACTTTATATCTTTGTAAAATTTCTATCAGACCAACTAAATGATCTGCGTGAGGATGGCTCAAAACCAAATAATCAATCTGTCTTTGCCAAAATGGTAAATACTTACCCAGCTCGTAGACAACCTTATCGTCTGGTCCACCGTCAATTAACATTGTTTCCCCTGTCCTTGACCTAATTAGAACCGCATCTCCTTGTCCGACGTCTAAAAAAACAATCCGATCGTATTCATGCCAACTCTTATAATAATTAACCCCAAACCAAGTGCTTAGACATAAAATTATTACAGCTGTAGCCAATTTATACTTCATAAAACTATACTGCCAAACGGAATAACCGACAGCCATTCAGTTGTCAACGTAATATATTTCAAAATAAAGAAACTTGGCCAGAACAATATCTGCCCAATACTATCTGGCAGCCAGCTTAAGGCTAACGCTGCCCCGCTACTCATTAGTAGCCAGGGAATTACCGGCAGCACCAAAATATTGGCTAACGGACCAACCAACGACAAACGTCCAAATCGCAAAACAACGAGTGGCAAAGTAGTAATTTGAGCAGCCAAAGTCATGCCTAAAGCCTGGCGCGTACCTGCTAGCTCAGGCATTCTTTGTAGTTTTTCTTCCAGCCAAGGCGACAGCCAACCAATGCCCAAAGTCGCCAAAAAAGATAATTGGAATCCAGTGTCGTCCCGTAAAAGCTTTGGGTTAATTAACAACATCAAAGTCGCGGCCAATACGATCGCTCGGACCGGCCGGCCTACCCGCCCCGTCTGAGTAGCCAATAATAATGTCCACCCCATAACCGACGCGCGCACGGCCGAAGATGGAAACCCGATCAGCGCTACATAAATTATCAAACCAATCGTAATCGCCCAAAAAGCTTGTCGACGCCACAGTCCCAGAAAAATTAAACCATTCATTAACACTGTAATAATGATCGTAATGTGCAGTCCAGAAATAGCGACTAAATGCACCAAACCGCTGGCACTAAAATTTTCTATAACTTCACTAGGCACACCGCGGCGAGAACCCAAAACCATGGCTTGCAACAAACTAGCTTGCGGCTCGGGTAAGTTTCTATTTATAGTTCTTTTTAAATAACCTTTTGCAGTCAACAGTTTGCTGAAAAAAAACGTCGGCTGACTTTTTACTAGATTAACTTTGGTATTAAAACACAGGGCGTATACATGTCGGCGCGCTAAATAACGATCGTACGCAAACCCATTAAACGGCTCGGGTGCAACTAAGCTACAATGGACTTTAAGTTGGTCTCCAAATTTATATTTAGGATAAAGAAGTGTTTTGACCTGCACGCGCCCGGACAGCGGACGACCGCTTATTGTTAACTCGCCCAAAGTTAACCTCTGACTATTGATCCGACGATCTACCTCGGTTACTACCCTACCCTGAATATTTACTTCCTGATCGACATAAAATAATACATGCGACTGATTAACTATTGGCACGCTTAAAAAATATCTACCAATTCCTAGAACAAAAAATAATATTGGTAAAGTAAACAACCGGGCACTCGTTAATCCCCAAAAAAATATTACTAGAACCAAAGATGCTAATAAAGAAGCTCCAATAACGAAACCGGGTAGATATAAAAAAGAAGCAAACCCTACTCCCAGAATAAAAGCTAGGCTGCTGCTTAAAAAAATGTTTGATTTATGTGCAATCACAAAAACGCCTATTTAAGGCGCTGTGCTTGCCCCTCGTAGCTCAAAGAGCGAAGAGGGGTTGGTTTGAGTTAATAAGCTAAAGCTTCTTAATCCTTCGCAGACTCGTCAGCTTATGACTGACTCAGACATTGCTCACTCTTTCGAAGCCTCAGACTTATTATCTCAGAAAATAAATTAAGTTCCTAAATCCCAACTTTCTAGATACTTTTTCTGCTGGTCGGTTAATTTATCAAGACCCATGCCCATAGATTTCAATTTTGAAGCCGCAATCCAGTCTTCGATTTTGGCCGGCAACTGGTGAACACCCGGAGCTAAACGTCTTCCCTTAAGTACATACTCGGCAGCCAACGCTTGAGTAGAAAAACTCATATCCATGACCGACGCAGGATGACCTTCGGCCGCAGCCAAGTTGATCAGGCGTCCTTCACCAAGCAAATAAACTTTGCGACCATTCTTTAAAGTATATTCGTCCACAAAATTACGTACATTTTTCTTTACGGCCTTAGCCAACTTCTTTAAAGCCGGAATATTAATCTCCACGTCAAAATGACCCGAGTTGCATATCATAGCTCCGTCTTTCATGTTTTTAAAATGATCACGGTCGAGCACGCTGATGTCGCCGGTCAAAGTACAAAACAAATCACCTTGTTTAGCAGCCTTACTCATTTTCATAACGTCAAAGCCATCCATAGCTGCTTCGACTGCTTTGACCGGGTCAATTTCAGTTACAATCACCCGAGCCCCCATTCCCCGCGCGCGCATGGCAAACCCGCGACCGCACCAACCATAGCCGGCCACGACTACAGTTTTTCCAGCGATGAGAATATCGGTGGCGCGAATAATGCCGTCCAAAGTAGACTGCCCTGTGCCATAACGGTTATCAAAAAGATTTTTGGTCTTAGCATCGTTAACAGCGATCACCGGTAATAAAAGTTTTCCGGCCTTTTCCATAGCTTGCAGGCGAATAACCCCGGTGGTGGTTTCTTCCATACTAGCCACGATCTGGTCCGTCTGTTCTTTATACTTATTATGTAGCAAAGAAATAAGGTCGGCCCCGTCGTCCATGGTCACGTGGGGTTTAAACTTTAAGGCCGCATTTAAATGACGATAATAAGTCTTGCGATCCTCTCCGCAAATAGCCTGAGTCATAATGCCGAAATCTTTTGACAAAGAAGCGGCCACGTCGTCTTGGGTAGACAATGGATAGAAGCCACCA
>CAXGXT010000044.1:0-5071 GCA_964013765.1 uncultured bacterium
TAATTTTGAAGTTATTAAAGTATTTTTATTAACCACTTTATCCTTCGTGGTTGCTTTGGCCTGGACCCCAGCTCTTACTCACTTTATGTACAAGTATAAATTGGGTAAAAGTATTCGATCTTCAGAAAGCGCTCCAATTTTTTCAAAAATGCATCAAGCTAAGGCAGGCACACCTACTATGGGTGGCCTTTTGATTTGGGTAACTGTTTTAGTCTTGGCAGTTGTCTTTTTCTATTTTGATAAGTTTTTTAACGGGACTCTGGGTCAATTTAGTTTTTTAACAAGATCCGAAACTCTATTACCTTTGGGCGCATTGGTAGCTTCGGCCTTGGTTGGTTTAGTGGATGATTTTATCGATGTTCGCGGTACAGGTGGCGGCTTGCGCATGCGCCATCGGTTTATAATTTATACAGTTATTGCCGCAGTCGGAGCTTGGTGGTTTTTTTATAAGCTAGACTGGACTGTATTTCACGTTCCTTTTTTGGGAAATTTTGAAATTGGTTTGTGGTATATTCCTGTTTTCATATTTATTATCGTAGCTACAGCTTTTTCAGTAAACGAAATTGATGGCCTAGATGGCTTGGCTGGGGGTACGTTATTAACCGCTTTCGGAGCTTACGGAGCAATTGCTTTTGCTCAAGGTCGATACGACCTAGCCGCATTTTGTGGGGTAATTGCCGGAGCTTTATCTGCTTTCTTGTGGTTTAATATTAATCCAGCTCGTTTTTTTATGGGCGACACCGGAGCTATGTCGCTGGGAGTTACTCTAGGAATTATCGCCATGCTTACCAATCAAGCCTTGCTGCTCCCAGTTATTGGTTTACTTTTTTTGGTTGAGTCTTTGTCGGTAATCATCCAGGTCACTTCCAAGAAGTTGCGCGGTAAAAAAGTTTTTATCTCTGCCCCAATTCATCATCATTTCGAAGCCAAGGGCTGGTCCGAGCCCAAGATTGTCATGCGCTTTTGGGTGGTGTCCGGGGTGAGCGCAGTATTGGGCTTATCTTTATTTTTACTTGACAGGACGTTTTAATTTTCTTGTGTCTAAGAAAGAATCATACAAACCAATCGATGTCGCAGGTAAAAGGATTCTAGTTTTTGGGTTGGGGTTACATGGTGGTGGAGTAGCTACGACCAGATGGTTAATTAAGCATGGAGCCAAGGTAACCGTTACAGATTTAAAGACAGCAAAATTATTAGCGCCTTCTTTAAAAAAATTAAAAGGACTAAAATTTACGAAAGTTTTGGGGGGTCACCGGGCGGTCGACGTTAAATCGGCTGAGATTGTAGTTCAGAATCCAGCCGTACCTAGCGATTCTCCGTATTTAAAACAAGCCCGGAAGTTAAATATTCCGATTATAAATGAGGCGACTTTGTTTTTTTGGTCATGTCCAGTACCAATTATTGGGGTAACCGGTACTAAAGGTAAGTCAACGGTGGTGGCTATGATTCACGACATGTTATCCCAAAACAAGAATCAAAAATCCTGGTTGGCCGGTAACATTGCTAAGACAGCCATGCTCGATATTTTAGATAAAGTAAAAAATAATGACAAAGTAGTCTTAGAATTATCTTCGTGGCAATTAGAAAATTTGTCAGATCATAAGTTAAGTCCCCATGTGGCGGTCATCACAAACGTTTTGCGAGATCATTTAAATCGTTACAGTAATTTTTTATCGTACATTAGAGCCAAGCAAGCAATTTTTAAACATCAGCAGGCGGGTGACGTAGCGGTAATTAATTTTGATAATTCTATAACTAAAAGATTTATTGCCCATGGCGATGCCCAAAGAATGTGGTTTTCGGGCCGGTCTAGATTTAGTGATGATGGAGCTTATATCAAAAAAGGTTCGGTTAGGTTTCGGCTAAATGGTCAAGAACAAGTACTTTGCCCAGTAGTAGATTTAGCTTTACCTGGTCAGCATAATTTAGAAAATGCTTTGGCGGCGACTACGGCCGGTCTGGTCAGTGGGGCCAGCGTGGCCCAAGTTTGTAAAACCTTAAAAAGCTTTAAGGGTTTAGCCGATAGACTTGAGTTTGTTAGAAATTTCAAAAACGTGGCTTATTACAATGACACGACTGCCACTACTCCAGATGCTACCATGGCTGCTCTGGAAACAGTTGGGGCTACGCGCCCAATTGTTTTGATTGCCGGCGGTGAAGATAAAAAATTAAAATACAGTAGTTTAATTAAAATTATAAATAAAGAAGTTAAAGCGGTTGTCTTGTTGCCGGGCTCAGCAACTGAAAAAATTAGAGATGGTTTAAAAATTACTCGGCACGAAGCCGCTAATATGCCGGCCGCAGTTCAGATAGCAGCAGAAATTGTGACTCCTGGAGATGCAGTAGTCATGTCGCCGGCAGCAGCCAGCTTTGGTTTGTTTGTAAATGAATTTGACCGCGGAATGCAGTTCAAACGCGCAGCGCGTCGCTTAAAGTAATAGTTATGGCTTCTAGGGTTATTAGGACAAGTAGAAGGCGTCGTAAATCCGGTGTTGGCCGGTTTTTAAAACATAGCCCGTGGGCTGGCGAGCACGACAAAGTTTTTACTTTGGTCCTAGCCGGTCTTTTAATTTTTGGTTTAGCAGCTTTGTCCTCAGCTAGTAGCGCAAAGGCCTACCAAGAGTTTGGTAGCACCTTTGCTATAGTTTGGCGGCAGATATTAAATGGTATTTTACCAGGGTTATTATTATTTTATATTTTTAGCCGGGTCGATTACCATCGTTGGCAAAAGTATCGTTGGTGGCTCTTGGGCGCCTCAATATTTTTTCTGGTAATTGTTTTTATACCTGGCATTTCGGTAACTTACGGTCGAGCTAGAAGTTGGGTTGGGTTTCCTGGGTTTAATCTTCAACCAGGAGAATTTTTTAAACTCAGCTTTATTTTATTTTTAGCTGCCTGGCTAGCCGACAGAGATCCACGGGCTAATCAGGATTTATGGTTAGGCTTGTTGCCATTTATTGTATTTTTAGGCATCCCAGCCTTGTTGATTGCGGCTCAGCCAGACCCAGGAACTATGGCCATTGTGGCACTAACAGCATTAGCAATTTTTTATATAGCCGGAGCGCGTCTAAAACATTTGGCTTGGCTGGCGGTTAGCGGAGTAGGAGCCCTAACTTTTTTGGTTTTTCAGGCACCATATCGGCTGGCTAGAATTACCGCTTTCCTACAACCCGAAATTGACCAGCAGGGAGTTTCGTACCATATTAACCAAGCTTTGTTAGCTATCGGATCCGGGGGCTTGTTTGGCAGAGGCTTTGGGCAGTCTCGTCAGAAATTTGCTTATTTACCCGAGGTAAGTAGTGACTCTATTTTTGCAATTATTGGGGAAGAAATGGGGTTCATTATGGCCGGGTTGGTGGTGGTGGCTTTAGGTATATTAATTTGGCGGATTTTAATTGTGGTTCGCCAAGCCCCAGATAATTTTGGGAAGTTGGTAGCCACTGGGGTAGCTGCCTGGATTTTTTTCCAAAGCTTATTTAATATTGGGGCAATGCTTGGTTTACTACCTATCACCGGAGTACCATTGCCGTTTATTAGTCAGGGAGGAAGTGCTATGGTTGGCTTATTGGCGGCTTGCGGTTTAATTATAAATATTTCACGTCAAAGTCTCCCCGACAAAAAATTTATAAATTAATTTATGCCTAAAAAAATAAGGATAATAGTATGAAAATAGCTTACGCTGGAGGAGGGACTTTGGGTTCGGTTACACCCTTGCTTGCTATTCATGAATCTTTAAGCGCGGAGCATGGGCAAGTAGATGCAATTTGGTTTGGGACAAAGTCTGGTCCCGAAAAGTCGCTGGTTAACCATGCCAATATTAAATTTTTTGCCATCGAAGCAGGTAAGTTAAGACGTTATTTTAGTTTACAAACTTTATGGGCGCCAATTTTATTGGCCATTGGTTTTGGTCAGGCTTTGTTAAAATTAAAAAAACATAAGGTAGACGTAGTAGTTTCGGCCGGTGGGTATGTCTCGGTCCCAGTAGGTTGGGCGGCCAAGTTGTTAGGTATTCCGCTGGTCATACATCAGCTAGATGTTCGGTCGACTTTAAGTAATAAGTTATTATCAAGAATAGCTAGTCATATAACGGTAACTTTTCAGGGCTCGGTAAAGGATTTTCCAGTCAAAAAGGTTACGGTCACCGGAACACCAATGCGATCTAAATTATTAACTAGTCAGAAAGTAAAATCTATTAAGATGTTCGACCTCGATACAGATGTACCAACTTTGTTGGTTTTGGGCGGTGGGACAGGGTCGACTGCTATAAACGCAGCCGTGATTTCGGCTAGGTCGGAGTTAACTAAGATTTGCCAGATAGTCCATGTGACCGGGCCTAAAAAATTAAGCAAAGCCGAACCGGCTTCGCGATATCGACCCATAGATTTATTATCTTCATCGTCGGAGCTGGCCGATGCTTATGAGGTGGCCGATTTAGTTTTAACTCGAGCAGGAATGGGAACTTTAAGTGAATTAGCCATCCTAGGTAAACCGTCTATTGTTGTACCAATGCCAAATACTCACCAGGAAGAAAATGCCAATGAGTTTTCCAAATACAAAGCTGCCGAAATAATCCCTCAAAATTTATTAGCAGATAAGTTATTTGTGACCGTATCTGATTTATTGAAAGATAAAACACGGCTGCAAAAACTTTCAGTTAACATAAAACATATAATGCCCACTGATGCGGCTACTCGTATCGTCGGGATTATACAGGCTTTGGTAAGCAAGACTTAACTATGAAAAAATCCTTTGATTTAAAAAATTACCAGCACATCTACTTTATTGGTATAAAAGGTGTGGCAATGAGCGGTTTGGCAGTTATTTGCAAACAGTTAGGCAAGAACGTGGCTGGATCGGATGTGCCGGAAGATTTTATTACCGCCCGAGTTATTAAGGGAAATAAAATTAAAGTTTTTAAAAATTTTAAGGCTAGTAATCTAAAATTTTTTAAGCCCGACTTAGTAGTGGTCGGGGCAAGTTTTTCGCAAGGTAATATTGAGGCAAAGACAGCCAGGACAAGTAAGCTTACTATTATTACTGAATCCGACCTACGAGGTTACCTAAGTCGGCA
>CAXGXT010000045.1:0-5032 GCA_964013765.1 uncultured bacterium
TGTATAAAGCCGAAAAAGTTAATCCTTTTTCCTCTTGCTTGCCTCTCTTGATCCAGTTCCCATTTTTGATCGCAGTTTATCAGGTGTTTAGGGCGGGGTTGTCAAACGGGAGCTTAGATTCTTTGTATTCTTTTGTGGTAAACCCAGGAATGATTAACCCAATTTCTTTTGGAATCATAGATTTGGCCGTGCCGAGCATCCCTTTAGCCTTGCTGGCCGGGGCTGCCCAGTACTGGCAGGCAAAAATGATGATTAGTAAACAACAGCCAAAAGTTCCCGGTAGTGGAGACGAGCGCGGCTTGGCCAATATGAATAAGCAAATGATTTATTTTATGCCTTTGATAACAGTGTTTATTGGGGCTACTTTTCCGGGTGGCTTAGCATTGTATTGGTTGGCTATGACTTTGCTCACCGGTTTGCAGCAAAAGTTTATGTTTAGAACCAAGAAAGTAGATAAAAAGGATCCAGACAGTGATGTAAAAACCGGCGAAGTGGTTAGTGCCCAGAGCAATTAAGTTAATTAGAACAATTTAGTAAATTTAAAAAAGACCGGGCCAGCCCCGGTCTTTATGCTATACTGCTTATAATTTTTTAAGGAGGTTTAATGGGTTAAGGAGTTATAATCTTATGCGTTTAACTGATCAGGAAATAAATGGATTACCTGTCCAGACTCGTTCGGGGCAGTCTTTGGGGCGCGTGACTGGTTTTGAGGTAGAAGTAGGAACCCAAAAGATTATGCATTATCACATTAAAACAGGTTTAATTAAAGGCCTGTGGCATCAGCAATTAGTAATTGCGAGCGAGCAAGTCGTAGAGATTACTTCGGTTAAGATGGTTGTTGAGGATGCGGCTGCTAAGCCTGGGAAGAGCGTTTTGGATCGCTTGAAACCTACCTTGGTTAAAAATCCAGCCGGTAAACCGGCGCCTCCAATGTCGACTCGTTTAGCCAAGGGTTCTAAGTAAGGATTTTAAGTACAGAACTCTAAATACAGGTTTAGAATTTTCGGTTTTTACCTACAATTAATTTTAATGCTTTGGGTTTAACATGAACCTCGGCTGGGGTTTTTAATAATTGACCGCCATCGGTCAAAATAGGAGTTGGTTTGCGGCTAGTTAGGTTGAGTCGCTGGATCGAAAAAACACTTGGTCGTTCGGACTTTTTAAATGCTTTAGTCCAGCCCTGGCTAGGCTCAACTACCACTTCTATACGTCCATCGCGTGGGCTAAAGGCATATTTTTCGAGCCCCTCGGCGTTTAAATCTGTGGGCCGAATATTGGTGATGACCACACGACTACCTTTGCCTAATTTGATTTGGTAGCTGCCATCGCAATCCAATTCAGCTGGTCCTGCTTCTAGATTTAAATGGGACAGAAAGAAAATATCGTTTATTACTCCTAGGTCCAAATTTAAAACCAGATGGGCAGACAAGATGTCACACGCCGCTACACCCTGGCCTATACCTAGTGAAGCCGCAACTTTATTATTTTCGTTACCAATTGGGATGAAACCAAGGGTAACGTTGTGTCCAGCCACCACGTTTACCACGTGGTTTAGGGTTTTATCATTACCAACCACCACCACTGTCCGCACCCGGCTGGGCACTTCGTCGGCGATAAGCTCGTGAACGTTTTTAAGAGGAGACAAACGATGAATTCGCCCACTGATTCCTAAATCGGTTAAACGAATTTCAATTTTAGATAATAACGCCCGATATTTTTTGTGGGTGAGATAAGAATCGTATAGGTACAAATACACGGGAGATCATTTTATTTCTAAATAGTTATTTCTTGACTACAGTTTTTTTCTGGAGCGACTCTTTGTTTTGACCAGAAGAACTTTTGCCCTGTTCTTCGGGCTTAGTTTTTTTACTTTCACCAATTTGGCATTTGCCATTAAAGGTTGCACCCGGGGCCACGGTTACCACTTTGGCTTTTATGTCTCCAAATACGCGGGCCGTATTTGTTAATTCTAGGTTTTCACTAATTTTTACGTTGCCTTGAATCTCGCCCGAGATTAAAGCGTTGGCGGCTTGAACGCTGGCAAAGATTTTGGCATTGTCGCCGACTCGGAGATTTTTTAAAGTTTTTAGTTTGCCGGTAACTGTTCCCTCGACTATTACGTCTCCGGCCGCGGAGAAATCACCTTCAACTTGAACCGAAGGCCCGATCATAGTTTCGATCTCGTCGCTTGGTAAATTAAGTTCCTCCTTTTTGAGCATGGCCATGATGTAGTGTGATTAGACGTATTATTAAGTAGGGGTATTTTATGGGTAAGGCTCAAGTGTGTCAAATGATTGCCAAAATAAAGTTTTTATGTTATCGTTTTTTTATTCTATTTCAATAACTATTTATTTAAATGCCTAATAAAAAAAGTGGGGCCAAGGCCTTACGTCAAGATGCCAAAAAAGCCTTGCGTAATCGCAACGTAAAAAGAAACGTAGATAATTTACGTAAGGAAGTGCGCCAGTTGGTTGATAAAGATATTGCCAAGGCTACCGAAGCTACAAAAAAAGCAATCAAGGCTATGGACCGGGCAGTGTCTAATGGTGTATTAAAAAAAGGAACCGTCGATCGTTATAAATCACGGTTGGCTAAACTAGTTAAAAGTTCTAGTAAAAAATAAAGTCTAGCATTTAAAAAAAGCGCCATGGTTTAATAGTCCAGGGCGCTTTTTTGGTATAAAAAATTTATAAACTGGCAGCCAGCTTGGTAAACAGTACTCTGGGTTCGCCACTTTGTTTTAATTGTTTGTCTATCTCGAGTAATTGCGCGTAAGCACTTTGTAATTCTCCTAAATTATATTTGGCCGCCTGGGGCAGAGTTTTTTTAACCACAAACGGATGCAGTCCAAGCTCATTGGCAAGTTGGGCCGGCACCGGATAGCCGGGATTAGAGTCTAGGGCGTCGCGCACAAGTAAAAGATTTTTAAATTGCCAGACAATTTTACCAAGTAATTCCAAGGGGGCAGTCCCAGCCGCAAATTGTTGTTCAATTAAGGCCAGAGCGTTCTTCCGATTCTTGCGCCCCAGGGCATCGGTTAAGGCAAATATGTCGGCGTCGACTTGAGCTTGAGTAAGCTCTTCAATATCGGCTATTTTTATTTCGTTTTGTCCGGAGTAAGCCAAGAGTTTTTCAAGTTCGTTATGTAATTGCCAAGTATCGGTTCCGACCGCGGCCACTAGCTGGGAAGCAGTTGCATAATCAATCTTACCTTTGCGTTTAACAGTCTCGGCCTGCACCCAAGCGGTGGCTTGAGCTGGGTTCATAACCGAAAAAGCCTGGGCGTACTTTTCCTTTTTTAATTTGGTTACAAGTTGGCTGTCTGCCTTGCGTCGTCCGCGCACGGGCTTGTCTTCACTTTCCCAAATTAGCAGCACGTTATCAGTTTCTTTATTTAATAAGCTATCAAGTTTGGCTTGATCTTCAGCTTTGGAAAACTTGGTTAAAAAGCCTTGGGCCACGATCATGCGTTTGTTTGATATGAAAGGTGCTGCTCCGACTGCGTTGGCCAGGTCGCCAATAGTTTGGTCACTGGCGTCCAGAATATCGATATTAAGTCCGCTGGGGTCGGCTTGGCCACGGAAACGGTCTATTAACTCACGCATTTTTGTGCGCGAGCGGTACGTGTCGGGGCCGTGGAGGTAGATGATCATAGTGAAGTCATTTTACCCCAATTATCCCCTACTTCAATATCGACCGCAATCGGGGCACTTAGGTCGTATACTCCAGTCATAATTTTTTCGACCAATTCAGCAACTTTTTTAATATCTTTATCGGGTACTTCGAATACTAGTTCGTCGTGAACTTGCAAGAGCATTTTTGAATCGGGTGAAATTTTTGGAAGCTGTTTATGAATTTCGATCATGGCCAATTTAATTAAATCAGCGGCCGTGCCTTGGACGGGGTGGTTAATAGCCGCGCGCTCAGCGTTGCCGCGGACTTGCGAGACTCCGGAATTAATTTCTGGTAGATAACGACGTCGACCAAACAAAGTTTCCACATAGCCTTGGTCGCGGGCCACGTCTTTTGTGTTCTCCAGGTATTTTTTAATCTCGGGGTGTGTAACAAAATATCGATCGATAAAATCGCGGGCATCGTCGTAGCTTATGCCAGCGGTTTGACTCAAGCCAAACGGACCTTGTCCATAGATAACGCCAAAATTAATTGCTTTGGCGCTGTAACGCATTTCGGGAGTAACTTTATCTAGCTTAACGTCGTGAATGTCGGCGGCTGTGCGGCGGTGGACGTCTTCCTTATTTTTAAAGGCGGCCAGCATGCCCTTGTCTTTAGCTAAAGAGGCAATTACTCGGAGTTCGATTTGTGAATAGTCAGCCGCTAGCAGTTTCATGCCCTTTTCGGCCACAAAAGCCTCGCGTATTTTTTTGCCCGCTTCAGTTTTGATCGGAATATTTTGTAGGTTTGGGTCGGATGAAGATAATCGTCCGGTGGCGGCAACTGTTTGGTTAAAGCTGGTGTGCAAACGACCGTCTACAGGGTCGACTAGTTTGGGCAGAGCTTCTAGGTAAGTCGAATGTAGTTTGGTTAATTCTCGGTATTCAATAATTGGAGCAATAATTTTATGCTCATCGGCTAATTTTTCTAACTCACCAGCGGCGGTGGAAATACCGGTTTTGGTTCGACCCAGTCCAGCACTAGAGATTTGTAATTTATCGAACAAAATTTCCTTAAGTTGGATTGGGGACTTTATGTTAAAATCGGTTCCGGCTAGCTTATGGATTTTGGCTGCCAAAGTTTTTATTCGACCACTTAATTGTTTGGCTTGGGTTTCAAGAAGTTTAACGTCGATTTTAATCCCGTAAAATTCCATGTCGGCCAGGACAGTCACTAATGGCCCTTCTATTTTTTCTAGAAGATCATAGTTGCCAGATTTTTTCAGTTCATTTTTTAATAAAGTAGATAAACGCCAGGTAAAGTCAGCATCTTCCGCGGCATACGGAAATACTTTTTCGATCGGTACTTCGGCCATGGAGATTTGAGCCTTACCCTTACCAATTAATTCACTGATTGGAAT
>CAXGXT010000046.1:0-4916 GCA_964013765.1 uncultured bacterium
GATACAACAAGTGCTGTCATACTGTCAACACTCATGTCTCCAGTTTCAAAACTAACAACTGTTTGTAAGGCATTACCGTCGTCGCTTGCAAACTTCAGATCATTCGTCAGTCGGTCTGCCATTGCAGTTGCTTCCAACAAGCGATCGTCAAAAGATTCCTTTTCAGCCAAGACTACACATCTGCGTTCATTTAACGCAGCAAGGTGTTCAAATATCTTCTCAAGACGCTCAGTTAAGCGGTCATGTCTCCCTGTAATGGATTGACTAGCAATAGCTAAGCCCGTACTAGCACTCTCGATGGCTTGTTCAATACCGGCTATCACGGCCATCACTGATTTAAGTTCATTACCAGCCAAATTTGGATCACCGGCCAGCTTAGTAATCAGCGGGCCTATTATTCCTAAGGCCGACTGTTGTTGTTCGGCCAGTCGTTGAAGTTCTTTTTTTTCGCGTGATAACGACGTGATAGTGTTGGCGATAAAGGTAGCCAGGATCCCGAGAACCGCTACCGAAATTACCAAGTAAGCCGATGGCTCGTTGGGTGCGGTTGGAATATACGACTGCCCCAGCCGAACCCAATCGTCGGGTTTGTCGTAATACCACCAGATGGCGGAGGATAGAAAACAGGCAACAACGCTCAGGAAAATTAGCGCGACGTATCTCATGCTTAAGCTCCTTTTTATGCTAGGCATGATGGAGGTTGGTTGTGAGTTTGTTGTGAAAGGTACAAAGAGTTCGTTTTAAACTCAATCTATATGTAAGCAAGAAATAGCCTAATTGTCAATTGAAAATTGATTTTATAAATTGTGGAAATGTCCCAATTGACAAAAGTTTTCGGTGTAACTATTATTAACCGAATAGAAAGGTCTTTTGTATCGGATAGATGCTAGGTTTCTCGGTTCATGGGTAAGGGTATAGCTTCGCGGTGAGCCAGCTCTCCTGGACATAGTTGCCGCAAGGCGCTTTGCTCCAGGGGGCTGCAATCATTATCGATTTTTTCGAGCCACCAGCCCGACCCAGTCTCCCGAAAGCATGTGCTTTCCCACTTGCCTAGGGAGGCTGCACTCATATTTTTCTTCTTTTTTGGAAGTACCCGGCATCCTCCACCGAGGCGACCATGCTTGCGTGTGACAATTGTTGCACAAAGGCATGGTCGTTTTTTCATACCAAAAAACCCGGCAATTCAGCCGGGTTGTATAATTAAATTACCCGACCATCCGGCAGGGTTACATTATCAGTTTTAAAGCGGAGTTTAAAACCAGCCTTTTTTCTTAAACGCTGCCAGCATAGCCAAGGCTACGGAAACCATAAATGCTAAAATAATCCAAAAACCATTTGGGTCTCCTACTAATGGCATGGATTTAATTGTGTTCATCCCAAAGATTCCCGCCATCAAAGTGATTGGGAAAGTTATCACCGAAATAATGGTCAGCGTTTTCATGATGTCATTTAGCTTAAAAGCTAGTCGAGACTCGTTGGTTTCCTGCAGTGCTTCGATGCGTTCCTTTAAATTCTCAAGAGCATCCCAGATTTCTTTAGCGTGATCAATCAAATTTTCATAATAAATATCAGTTTTTTTCATAACGTATTGTACATCGTCACGGAAATAGTGCTGCATTTTTTTCAAAATATTTTTATGAACTTGGGCAATTTTTCTAAAGTCTGTAATATTTCGCCGGACAATTAAAATTTCTTGAACCATTTTATTTTCATGTCCAGTAAATATTTCTTTCTCTACATTATCTGAGTCAATTATTAAGTGATCAACCATAGGGTAAAGATAGCTATATAGCTCTTCTAGGATTCCGTACAGAAGTCTTTCGGGGGAGCGGTCGGGGTAGTCGTTGGTTAAGTCTTTTTGTCTAATAAAATTTCTAACGAATTTTGTAAAAGATTCTAAACGATTTGTGTGGGTAGTTATTATATACTTGCCACTAACAAATAATTCGACTTCTGCCGGTTTTATCTCACGCGTACGTCGATTGTAGTATGGAAAAAGAAAAGCGGCGTAAGCATAGCCGTTTTGGACATCCATTTTGGTTCTTTGGCTGGGCGTGAGGATATACTTTAGGTGTAGCGGGTGCAGTTCGTATTTTTCGCTTAATCTACGAACATCCTCCGGCCCAGGATTTTTTATATCAAGCCAAGTAAAATTTTTGAATTTTATTTCTTGCATCATCTGCGACTGGCTACCAGGCGCTAGTAACCAGTATTATTTTTTATTTTTTATTAAAATTTTTGTTTATTGATCTGACTAGGCCGTTAATTAGCATGGACACTTCTTTTGTTTTAAGTCCGAGTTTTTGGTATTCGCTCTTGTTGAGATATTTGAGGTCTGATGCGAGAATTAGAAAATTTATTACTTCGGCCGATGAGGCCCTAGCAATGTGATAAAAACGAATTTTATCCTTAGAATGGTAACGATCAAAACCTTCTGCAATATTAGCACAGATCGATCCGGCAGCTCTGCGTAATTGACTAGTCAAACCAAACAACTCATGCTTTGGAAATGATTCACTGTTCTTGTAAATTTGCAAATGTAAAATGCGAGCTTTTTTCCAAGCCTCTAGGTCATCAAAATTTTTAATAGGATTCGCTATAATCACTATAAAAGTGTGACGCAGTGTTGTTTATTTTTAAAAGGTGACTGGCTACAGGCCCCTGGACGCTAGTAGTACAATATAAATGTACCATAAAATAAAATTAAGTAATACCCTAAAATTTCGTAGCCTGTCAACTTTGTAGTATAGTTAGTAGTAATATTACACTTATGCCTGATAATTTTGGACAAGGAAAAATAAATGAATTAGGACGAACTCCTGTAGGGTCTCGACCTACTCCGGAGGTTACAAAAAAAGAACAAACTTTACCCACAGAGTCTTCGGTTGAAAGTGCTCCAGAGCGAACAAGGGTTTCCCTAGAGAGCGAATCTTCTAGTAAAAAAAGCAAAAAAGTTACTCCTTTACAGGTAAAGGGTAAGCCGGAGTCTGGCGTTAAAGCAATTTTACCTACCGGAAAGACTCAAGCTCGTGCTCAGATTGAACAAGTATTGTCAGCCGGTATGACCGAAGCTTATCAAAAAATGCAGCCAGAGCTGCAGCAAAGTTTTAAAGCTAAGGGCGAAGTAGTTGCAAAAGAAGTAGAAGATTTGCTAGGGCAGGCTAAGGTTAAGGCCAAGCGTATTTTTAAGTTAATTGTAGAATGGCTTAGGATGGTGCCCGGGGTAAGTAAATTTTTTTTACAACAGGAAGCTAAAATTAAAACCGATAAACTTTTACGCTTAAACCAAAAACGCTAATGAGAAAATTAGCATGCTAGTTATATTACAAGCCACAGCCGGAATAGGATTAGGAAACATATTAGGTTCCAATGCTTTGACTTGGATTGGTTGGGTTTTCTTTTCTTTTATTTTTATTTTAAGCATTCTAGCCGCTATTCGTTTTATGATGCGCGGAGTTTTTTTGAATCCAGCTTCGTATAATAAGGTAGTCATGTTGGTCACGGTGCCCAAGGAATCTGCTGAGGTCGAAGGGCAGATTGGTACAATCGAAACTATCCGCGGCCAAATCGCTTTTGCGGAAAGTTTGTATGCCACGATCGGTGGAGTTCGACCAAAAAATAACATGAGAACTTGGTTGGGTGGTCGGGAAGACCATTTGTCTTTTGAGATAGTTAAGCAAGATGACCTTATTTCTTTTTACGTCTCGGCTGCGCCGAGCCAGCGTGATTACCTCGAGCAACAATTACACGCTCAGTATCCCGACGCTAATATTGAAGAAGTAGAAGATTATAATCTTTTTGGTCCGCAGGGAAAAGTAGCTGGCGCTTATGTTAAACTGTCTCGGCCTTATATTTTCCCAATCACTACTTACCAGACTGCCAATAGTGATCCGCTAAATGCTTTGACTAATACCATGGCTCAGCTCGAGCCGGGAATAAACGCAGCTGTACAAATTGTTGCCCGCTCTGCTCATCGTAGTTGGCATCGTTGGGGTGTGCGAGCAGCTAGAGAAATTCAAAAAGGAACCAAGACAAATCGAGCAGTACGTATTACTGGGGGTATCAATCTGACCAGGGTTTTCTCTTTTTTATCTACCAAAAAACAAAACGAAAAATACGATCAAGGTTCTTATCGGCTTTCGCCGATGCAAGAGGAATTAGTGAAAGGGATAGAGCAGAAAACCTCTCGCGCCGGGCTCGATGTTAATATTCGGGTAGTGGCTTCGGCTCCTGACCAAATGCGGGCCGAGCGGGGGGTGCAAAATATTGTCGACTCTTTTAGTCAGTTTAGTTACTACCAATATGGCAATACTTTTAAGGGGCACAAAGTTAGTCCGGATAAATTTGTACTAGATTTTATCTATAGAAGTTTTCGGCCTAAGGAGAAGGCTTTATTGAATACTGAAGAGTTGGCTTCGGTATGGCATTTACCTACGCCTTACACCGAGACTCCAAATATCCGCTGGTTGTTGGCTAAAAGATTACCGGCCGCGGCGGGACTTCCGCAGGAGGGGCTATTGTTGGGAGAAAACGTTTATCGCGGAGTTAAGACCAATATTTTTCTCACGCCTGAAGATAGACGGCGTCATATGTATGTGATTGGTATGACTGGTACCGGTAAGTCGACTATGATCGAACAGCTTGCTCAGCAAGACATTGCGGCTGGTCATGGAGTATGCGTAGTCGACCCACACGGTAGTCTAGTAGAAAATATTTTACAGGTGATCCCGAAAGAAAGAGTAAACGACGTGATCGTGTTTAACCCAGCCGATACAGAACGACCGATTGGTCTAAATATGCTCGAAGCCGAGCTTCCCGAGCAGCAAGACTTTGCAGTCCAGGAAATGTTGGCTATCTTTTTTAAATTATTTCCCCCAGAAATGATTGGGCCAATGTTTGAGCACAATATGAGAAAC
>CAXGXT010000047.1:0-4896 GCA_964013765.1 uncultured bacterium
CTTCTAATTGACTCGCCTTTAATGTCTTCCATTTCACTAATTAATTCCGGAGGAAATTCAAAATTGGATTTTATTTTATCCAAGACGGCCACATGCCTGACTTCATGGCCTGGGACGTGCCGCATGTAACGTTTAAATTTATCACCAATTGCCTCAGGGTTAAAATCCTCTAAGTCATCGTTCAATCGCTCCTCTGCGTGCTCACGAGCTCGCCTAATAGCGTCGCGTGCTTGTTCGGGTACTTTGTCCTCCAAAGCTTCTAAAACTTCCAAATTACGGAAATTTTTAAATTCACTACCTTCTTGCTGATTGTCTACAGCCTCTTCCCATAAATCATCTACGTCTTCCGGATCTATATTATTTTCCACCGCCACCCCTACTGTGTCAGCGCCCTGTTCCTTAGCATCTTCTACTTCTAAAGTAACTTCCTCGTCGTTTAATGAAGCAGCTAAGTCGTCCAAAGCTTTGTGCTGCCTAAACTGGTTATCAACTAATTTTTCAACTAATCGGTGAGCCTCGGGATTACTGGAATCGCCAATCCGCTCTGCAGCACGGCCGACTCGGTCCATATTTTTTCTAAAATCTTTAACAGCACTTCGGACGGCTCCGGCCGCTGCCTCTTTTTCTTCGGGAGTATCGGCATTTTCAAAATCAATTTTAGCGGCCACAATATCTTCGTTGGCATAACGCAAATTCAAATCAAACTTTTTGGTTTGATCAAAAGTAGTCACTCGTCGAACCGTCCGACCAATTTTTTTAAAGGCGTTAAAAAATCTATTACTTGGTCGTACATTTGGCGCCTCAACCCCTAAGTCTGCAGCTAATTGAGCACCACCTATAATATCTTGTTGAGCTTCATCAGAACCCTCTAAAACTTCGTCGACAGTAGCGTCGTCAACTATAATTACCTCATCATCAATAAAAGTTTCAGGTTCCTCAAACTGTTCTTCATCAAATACTTCGTCTTCTACTTCCTGAGCTAAAGCAAGCGATGGTAACAAGGTTAGAGCTAAAATAAATGCGAAAAAAAGAGCCATAACCAACCCGGTTATGACACCATTATTTATACCAACCTCATCTTGTCGATGGGCTCGATGGGACAAAGCCTCCTGTTGCATATTTTTATTTGATAGATAAACTAGTTATCAACAAAATTAATTATAACAAAAAAAGTCCACTTTGATAAAAAAATGGCTTTAAGTTATCCACTTCTAATATCACTCAATCAATAGTTGTCTCAACTCTCTTGGCTCACGGCCCTCATCAGCCTGGTCAATGTCCCCAAGGTCTCCAGGGGATTCATCTGAACCAGCCTGGCATTCACCAGCATAAATAATTTCTACTTCACTACAGCCCGCCTGACAGCTGTTTCCATAAGTATTGCCATCAACCCCGCAGACAGGTTGATAGTGCAGACTACAAACACAATCGCTGATTAACTCTTCTTCTTTCTGATCCCGAACTCGTCTTAATTTTTGAATACGTTCTCGCAACTCAGCTGGCGTGCCAATCAAATCATCAGTTATCCGATCAATAATTGGATTAGAGATTTCTCCGTCACGAACATACTCCAAAACACGTTGCGCTTCGCCTTCTCGAGCATCGGTCGGCAATAAACTGGCTTCATTCTGGAAACGTTCCAATTTTAATTCACGTGCAGCCCTTAAAGCTTCGGCCGCAGAGTCCGGCAATCTAGCTTCCAACTCTTTAAGAACTTCTAAATTTTGAAGGCGACGAACCAATGCTAAACCACGTTCACTGGCCTCGGCAAAACGTTTTTCTAGGTCGTCCGGATCGATGTTATGTAAAACATCACGCAGCCGATCTAAGGCACGTTGGCGGGCATCTTCAATCTCACCTGAATTGCGCGCGTCTCGTAATCGTTTTAACAAGCGCTGACGGGATAACTCTCCGTCCGTAAAACGCTGACTTAACCGGTCAAAGGTTTCTTCATCACTCTCTCTGACTTCAGCCAGCCTTTCCTTGGCCGCATTTAGGCGCTCTTCAAATTTATCCAAAGCCTTTTGTAAATTTTCATTATCTAAATCTCCGTTTTCATTTGCCTGACGAATGGCTAACAATCTTTGATTAGCAAACTGTAATTGGAGTTCAATTTTTTGTTCCGGGTCTGTGGTTGCGGCCAAGCGTAACTTTTCCCAAATATTTTTTAACCAAGTTAATTTATTACTGGCCGACAACGCCGGTGCTCTTACCCCAAGCTCTTCGGCAGAAACTATTTCGTCACTAACTGTTTCTCCAGTGGTTTCCTCTTGAGCAAAAATGAAAGTAGGTACCAACCATATTAACAAAACTAACAGTAATAAATATTTACTCCTCATAAATCTAGGACTTATTTTTTATCTGCTCTTGAAGTTTTTTTATAAAACTTTCTACGTCGAGCAATTCCATCTTTTCTTGACCTCGCACTCGAACATTTAATTGGCCATCTTTTTCTTTATCTCCAAAAACTAAAACATAAGGCAACTTTCGCTTAGCTGCTTTACGAATTTTGTAGCTGACCGTATCGTCGCCTTCGTCTATTTCAACCCTAATACCGGAAGCAGTTAATTTGTCACCTAATTTTTTTGCATCGTCGTTAAACTTTCCAGATACCGGCAGTATACCCACCTGAACTGGAGCTAGCCATGTTGGGAAAGCGCCAGCGTAATTCTCGATCAGAATACTCAAAAAACGTTCCAATGAACCAGATATTGCCCGATGGAGCATGACCGGTCTTGTCTTCTGACTATTTTGATCTATATATTCTAACTCAAAACGTTCTGGCAATGAAAAATCTAATTGGATTGTGGCTAACTGCCACTCACGTCCGATCGCGTCAGTTGCTTTGAAATCAATCTTGGGACCGTAAAAAGCTGCCTCGCCTTCGTACTCTTTAAAATCCTTAACGCGACTTTGTAGAATCTGACGAAGCTTATCTTCGGCCATATCCCAGACCTTTGGATCGCCGATATATTTATCTGCCTGCTTTGGGTCGCGCAAAGAAAGCGTTGCCTCCAACGGCATATCGAACACTTTGTAAAACTCCTGGATGATGTCGTAGTTAGCTTTGACTTCTGCTTCCACCTGATCCGGCTGACAGAAACAATGAGCGTCATCAATTGTTATAGCTCGTACTCGCGATAGGCCATGCAACTGTCCTGTCTGCTCGTCACGATACATGGCGGTCACCTCAAAATAACGAATCGGTAAATCACGATAACTACGAGCTTGGCTAGCATAAATCTGAATATGATGTGGGCAGTTCATAGGCTTAAGCACAAACGCTTCTTCACCCTTACTGGAAACATGAAAAATATCGTCAGAAAACTTATCCCAGTGGCCCGAAGTCTGATACAACTCTTTTTTGGCAATGTGCGGGATCCAAACTTTTTTGTAACCATGAGGAATTTGTAATTCTTCCAAAAACTTTTCGATTTGGTCACGCAGGACTTGACCGTAAGGAGTAAACATTGGTAGTCCTCCGCCAACCAATTCAGAAAAAGTAAACAAATCTAATTCAGCACCAATCTTACGGTGATCTCTTTTTTCAGCTTCTTCAATTTGCTTAAGATGTTTATTTAAACTTGGCTTGTCACCATAAGCAGTCCCGTAGACGCGTTGCAGCATTTTTTTTTTTTCGTCCCCCCGCCAATACGCTCCAGCTACTTTTAACAATTTAAAAGCTCCAATTTCTTTAGATTTACCGACGTGAGGACCTTTACATAAATCAATAAAATCTCCTGATTGATACAGCCCAATTTCAGACTCCCCCTCTTTGGCTAGATCTTCAATTGATTCTAATTTGTATGGCTGATCTTTGAAACGTTTTTTGGCTGCTGCAATAGATTCTTTAGATGCCTTAAATTCAATATCAGAATTTATAATTGACCACATTTCCTTTTCTATCTTTTTAAAATCTTCTACTGAAATTGTTTTATCCCCTAAATCAAAGTCATAATAAAAACCGTCGTCAATTGGTGGGCCAATTGCCAACTTAGCGTCTGGATAAAATTTTAAGACAGCCATCGCCATTATATGACTAGCCGAATGGCGGATTTTGAAAAGTTTATTTTTTGGTTCTGTGTTTTGTGACATACTCTTAGTCATTAGTTTGTAGTCTGTAGTAATTGTAAGCAACGGTTACTTGCCTTACATTAGTCAAAAAGTAAGATGTGCAAACTTTTTCTAATGACTAATTACTACGGACTACAGACTAAAATAAAAAACCCAAGTCTTTGTTAGACTCGGGGTCCTGCATATAGCGGACGGTTCCACCCGATTTTCTGCCCCGAAGTAATATTAAGGGACACTTCATTTATTCACTTGGCCACTAACTTAGTCGAGAGAACCTTTATGGGGTACACGCTTGGTGGACGTGTCAATCATTAATGGTGGTAATATTGTATATTAATCAATAATTAATGTCAAAAATATAGGTGGTATATTAATCCTTGACATTTTTTTTATAATATGGTAAAAAGAGCAGTCAACTGGGAGGGGGCCTATTATCTTGGCCTCCTTATTATGTTCGTTTTTCCCAGGTGTTCATTGCCAATTTAAGACATCGTAAGGTAAAAAACTTCGTAACGTACAATATTCAAAAGGAGTCGCTTCATGGAATATGGGTGGAACGAGAGGCAACCACTTATGGCAAACGTTTGTCATAAACTTTAATTTTTTGACAGAAAGGTAAGGTAATACAATGCCTACCCGCGCACGAATAAAAGTTGTGGGATCGACTCCACTGGGCAGTAAAAGCCCGATCATGTTCGACCCCATGCCAGACGAAATTCTGGAGACGATGCACGACAAAACCGGCAAGGCCAAGGCCCCCGACGTGTCAAAGGAAGAAAAAGCCGCGGCAAAGCTGCTGCGAAATCCGGAAACCGGTGCCCT
>CAXGXT010000048.1:0-4880 GCA_964013765.1 uncultured bacterium
GATTTGAAGAAAAAATGAGTATTGGTGAACATTATAATGGAGATGAGATAGTTCAGAAAGATCTTGTTTTTGTTAATAAAAATTTGTAAATTGTAAATACTTAAAGTACTCATTACACCTTATAATCTTTATCACCCTCGTGCCCTAATAATCGCAGCATCTTATGAGGTAAACTATTAGTCTTGGCTATCTCGCCGTAAACCTTAGCAGTATACCTTGGCACACGAACTTGGTTTTTAAAGTTAACTCCGATCAAACCAAACCTTGGCTCAAAGCCCTTTTCCCATTCAAAGTTATCCAACAACGACCAATAAGTATACCCCCGAATGTCTACCCCAGCCTGCAAGGCATGATAAATTTCTTTGATGTATGAAACCAAAAACCTGGCCCGTTTGCTTTCGTTTAAAGTGGCAATTCCGTTTTCAGTTACATAAATTGGTTTATCGTAACGCTGTAAATCTAATAAAACATCAAATAAACCTTGAGGGTTAATTTCCCAACCAACACTGCTCATGTCCCTACTCTCCCGGCGAGCTGGTTCAAAAAAAGAAAGTAGCCGGTAGCGTTTATGAATAATCCGATGATGAAAATAATAATTTACTCCAATAAAATCATGGAATCTTTTATTGTTCCAATAGAACATATGGTTCCACAAAAAATCACCGACTGTAATAAATAAATAATCTAATAGCGAATGTCTATGGTACGAATAAAAAGACACCGCGTTATTCGATATTCCCACTTTGGCCGCAGGCCATTTTTTTAGTTTATGAACCTTATGTAGTATGGCGTAAGATTTACGATGTGCTCGCCGCAAACTTTTATAAACCCGCAAGGTTTTTAACTTATTACTTTCATGAGGAGGCCAAACTCCATTTAGATAACCTTGAGTCGTATAAACCATAGGTTCGTTTAAAGTTATCCAAAAGTCTACTAGATCGCCAAAATTTTCAGCCGCCTTCTGAACAAAATCGGTAAAATATTCATAATTTCGCTTACGACTAAAGCCCCCTAGCCGGGCAAACCAATTCGGTAAAGTAAAATGGTGCAAGGTCACCATGGTTTTTATTTTCCGCTGTTTTAAGTCACGTAAAACTAAACGATAATGCTTAATCGCCTCTTCGTCCCACTGCCCTTCGCGTGGCTCAAGCCGGCTCCATTCTATAGATAGTCGATGTACGTTATGGTGGTGCTTTTCAACTAAATTAAAATCCTCATGATAACGGTTATAGCTATCACATGCCGAATTTGAATCTGGATGCTTCTTTGATGATTTTTCCCAAGCCCACCAATCGTTGTGTATGTTATTACCTTCAACTTGGTGCGCCGAAGTAGCTGCCCCCCACAAAAAACCTCGCGGGAATTGCAAAGTCTTGTGATGACGTAGTTTACTACGCATCACGCGGTCAACTTGGCCTGGTTTTGTTTTTTGTTTTCTCCCTCGCATGAAGTAAATATTAAATAAATTATACCATAAAAAAGAAAACCACCGGCCTAGTATCGGCGGTAAACTAAATAAATAATTAAATGATTAGCTCGATGCTAAAATACTCCTCTTATAACTCTCAAGATTCTCCAACGCAATCCCGGTTCCCTTGGCCACACATAACAAAGCATCGTCTGCTACGTAGGCAGGAACTCCAGTAGCCTTGGAAAGTAATTGATCAATATTACGCAATTGCGAAGAACCACCGGACATTATCATACCCTTATCGATCACGTCGGCCGAAAGCTCTGGTGGAGTTTGACGCAATACTTCCTTGGCCGCTTCAATAATCCCAACCAAACTATCGTGTACAGCATCGGTAATATCGTCAGAACTAATAGTAATAGTTTTTGGTAGTCCGGTCACCACGTCTCGTCCGCGAATGTCGGTAGTCAGCTTTTCATCAAGATACAAAGCTGAGCCAATTTCTATCTTGGCTCGTTCGGCAGTACGTTCCCCAATAGTTAAACCATGACGTTTGCGAATATGTTCAGCTATGGCCGTGTCTAATTTGTTTCCCCCAATCCGTACCGAAGTGTTGGCTACAATCCCACCCAAAGAAATAACAGCCATTTCAGAAGTTCCACCTCCAATGTCTATAATCATATGCCCGGAAGCCGAGCCGATAGGTATATCGGCTCCAATCGCGGCTACAATTGGTTCTTTAATTATATATGCGGCTTTAGCTCCAGCAGCAATCGTAGCGTCGATCACTGCCCGACGCTCAGTCGAAGTAATCCCGGCCGGTACTGCTACCATGACTTCTGGTCGAAACAATCGAACTCCACCCAAAGCTTTATTTACAAAATAACGGAGCATGACAGCTGTAGTTTTGTAGTCTGCAATCACTCCGTCTTTTAAAGGTCTCTGAGCAATGATGGTGTCCGGAGTACGGCCGAGCATTTCTTTGGCCTCTGTACCAACTGCTAAAATTTTGCGATCTTGCTGAGATAGCGCTACCACCGATGGTTCATTAATCACAATTCCCCGTTTTGGTACATAAACCAAAACGTTAGTGGTGCCCAAGTCAATTCCTATTTTTTTGATTAACATAAACTAATAACTTGTCAGTTTGCCTATATTACCGGAGGGCTAGCAGCTTGTCTAGCGCTTTTTCCTCTGTATTTCCAAAAATATTTTACGGCCGAGGCTAAGTGGAGCCAAGTAACTCGGCTAAATAATGACCTAAGCAAAGACCATTTAGCAGATTCACGATGGTGATAATGGACTAAATTAATATCTGCCAGATAAACTACTTTTTTATTTTGTTCCCAAAAACGACGACATAAATCAACATCCTCAAAATATAATTTAAATCTTTTGTCAAAATCCCCAACCTGATTTAGATCTTGTCTCCGAATCAATAAACACGCACCCAGCAACCAATCAACTGATCGGTTGGCGCCATGATCCCAGTCTGTCATTAAATAACTGGCCAGACCCTTTCGTCCTGCTTTAGTTTTTCCTAGCCAAGTTCGCCGATACAAAGGTGTAAATAAGTTTGGAAATCTGTAAGTAGAATGTTGTAAGCTCTGATCAGGATTTAATAATTTTGGAGCTACTAGGCCCACCTCTAAATTATTATCTAAATAATCGATCATGTTTTCGATTACTCGCGATTCTATTGCCACGTCTGGGTTAAGGATTAAAATATGTTTACCAATACTTGACTTAATTCCCATATTATTTGCCTCCCCCAAACCAATAGTCCCTTTTGTATGTAAAGTCTTAACCCTAGGGAATTCTTGTGAAACCATTTGTGCACATCCGTCATCGGGACCATTCATAACCACAAAAACTTCAAAATAAAACTGCCAGCCAGCATTTCTAATACCTTTCAAACACTGCTTAACCAACCCGACTTGACCGTAATTTACTATTACTACACTTAAATCCATACTACTTAAACCATTTTCTTATACCCTCCGGTCCAATCTTACGATGAGACATGATTATTTTTCTTTTTTGTAAAGATTTTGGAGCTTGTTTAAACAGACGGATTAATGTACGCCACTGAAACGGCTCAAAGATTAAAGCATAACCCCACATACCTAAACTCCTAGGTACGACATAAATCAAATGGCGCAATAGATTACTTGTGTCTTCATTCTTAATAATCACTAAGTGTTGATTCCTCAAAGACATAGAACGTAGTTGAGCCGACACTTTTCCGCGTTTTTTATCTGCTCCTAAAAATCTACGATGCCACGCAACTGCAGTTGGCTCAAATTGTGCCTTCCACCCATACAATTGCAACCGCCAAGCCAAATCGACGTCTTCCTTGTAAGCAAAAAAATCAACATCAAAATATTCGTCGTTGACCGCCACCTCTTCTAAGGCCACGCGTCGATACAAAACACACGCTCCGGAAAACCCAAAAACGCTTTGGCTGGAATTAAATTGACCTTTATCTTTTTGCCCTTCGCCGCGCTCAGACACTCTGCGACTTTTACTGACTTCCAAACCAAGCGAGTCAACCTCGTTATTATTCTTAAAACTTAACTTTTCAATTGATTCTGGATTTGTTTTGTTTAGATATAACTTACCCCCAAAAGCACCCACCTCGGGACTTTCATCAGCCGCCTTAACTAATCTTAATAAAAAGTTTTCATCCAGAATAACATCTGGATTTATAATTAAAACGTAATCACTTTTTGTTAGCTTTATACCTTGGTTGCAGGCCCGAGCAAAACCTAAATTTTTAAAATTCTCGAGAATACTTACCGTAGGATATTCTTCACGTAAAAATTGTACCGAATCGTCTACCGAAGCGTTGTCGACCACCGTCACCGTAAAGTCTTTAAAAGACTGCCCTTCCAACGAAGCAAAGCAGTCTTCTAAAAAACGTTTCGAACTCCACGTAACTATGACAACAGCAACTTTAGGCATAATATTAATTTGTCATCCTCACGAAAGTGGGGATCTCATTGACTGAGCACCCCCATTAAGATTCCCGCTTCCGCGGGAATGACATAGTTTCATGATTTATTTTTTTTCTGTTACCCAAAAACCTAAACGGAACTTCCCTCCTAGCATCAATCGCGTCTGAGCGTCGGTAGCGGGAATAGAGCCGAATAAGACTAAAGTAATTGGCGACAGCACCCATTGCAATATCATAGCTGGTCTCTGATACCACTTCGCTCCTTTTGGTAAAGGTGGCAACATAATACTATAAATGATAGCCATAGACACTAAACTAATCATACCCACCCTCATCAGCAAAGCAAGTACTGGCGGAGCGTTTTGAAATAGAACTGTCGTCCTTTCTACATTTGAAGCCAGCCAAATCGGCAAATATCCTACCACCAATACTATAATCGGTGCAGTTGCCCAAGAATATACGCCTTCTGTTTGGTTCCATAGGTAGCGCATTTTCTGAAAGAAAGGAATATTT
>CAXGXT010000049.1:0-4824 GCA_964013765.1 uncultured bacterium
GAGCTGGCAACTTATTTGTACGACCTAGCTAAGTCTTTTTCAGCTTTTTACGAAGAGGTGCCTATTATTAAATCTGCTGATAAGGAAACTAAGAACGCTCGTCTAGGATTAATAAAGAGTGTGCAAACTGTTTTGGGCACGGGGCTTGAGCTG
The DNA here is from genome assembly GCA_964013765.1 of uncultured bacterium. GTDB lineage: Bacteria > Patescibacteriota > Patescibacteriia > Buchananbacterales > CAXGXT01 > CAXGXT01. The sequence goes on from CAXGXT010000049.1 coordinate 154, forward strand.
ATGGGGATTGAGGTACTTAAGGAGATGTGATATGACAAACAAAGCAAAAAAATCTGAATACGCCCAGCGCGAGGAAAAAATCCTGGCCAAGTGGCAGCGTGACAAAACTTTTGAAGCCAGTTTAAAAAAGAAATCGCCTAAGGGAGATTATACTTTTTTGGATGGCCCGCCGTTTGCGACTGGTTTGCCGCACTACGGTAGTCTTTTGTCATCCGAAATTAAAGACGCGATTGCGCGTTATCAAACCATGCGTGGATTTCATGTCCGCCGACGTTGGGGGTGGGATTGTCATGGTTTGCCAATTGAAAACATGGTCGAAGCCGAACTAAAAATTCCGGACAAAAAAGCTATCGAAGATAAATTGGGGATCGCCAAGTTTAACGAGGCTTGCCGGAAGTCTGTGCTTGGGTACGCGAAGGACTGGAAAGTCTTTGTTGACCGTATTGGCCGGTGGACCGAATTCGATAATGCCTACAAGACTATGGACTCGACCTACATGGAGTCTGTGTGGTGGGCGCTCAAGCAAATGTGGGACAAAGATCTTATCTACCATGGTCGACGCGTGCTTTTGTATTGTCCTCGTTGTGAAACTCCAATTTCTAATGCTGAGGTTGCGATGGATAACTCTTATAAGCAGGTGACCGATACCTCAGTGACGGTTAAGTTTAAAGTGAAGAATCATGAAGCAAGAATCATGAAGCATGGGGTACCGACTTACTTGGTTGCATGGACGACGACACCTTGGTCGCTGTTTACCGTGTTTGGGCTTTCGGTTGGTAAGAAATTTGATTATTCTCTAATTGAGTATAACGGTGAGCAGTTGATAATAGCCAAAGATCGAGTCGAAGCAGTCATGGAAGGTTTAGATAGATTTAAAGTAGTTAAAAACATTAAAGGAAAAGATTTAATCGGATTGGAATTTGAGCATTTAGTTAATTATTTTTATAGGCATCCTGAAGTTAAAGGAAACAAAAAAGTTTACAAGGTTTATGACGCTGATTACGTAACGGTAGAAGAAGGAACCGGGATAGTTACGATCAACGGTTCATACGGTGAAGACGATTTCAATCAAGCTCAGGCCCAGGGCTTGCCTGTGGTTATGGATATAGACGAACAAGGAAACTTTAAAGATGATGTAAAAGACTTTGCTGGTAAATATGCCCTTAATCAAAATGACAACATTGCTAAGTTTTTAGACGACAAAGGATTACTGCTCCGTCAAGATAAATACAAACACCCTTACCCGCATTGTCATCGGTGCGAGACCAAGCTTCAGTATCGTGCTTTGCCGTCATGGTTTATTAATATCCAAAAAGTAAAACCAGAACTATTAAAATTAAATGAAAAAATAAATTGGTATCCCGGTCACCTTAAACATGGTCGTTTCAAAAAGATCGTGGAGGGCGCGCCCGACTGGAATATTTCGCGGAATCGCTATTGGGCCTCGCCACTCCCGTTTTGGAAGTGCGAGTCGTGTACCGAACATGTTTGTATTGGGTCTTTGGCTGAGTTAAAAAAATTGTCTACTAATTACAATCAGGTTTATAAATCAGACGATATTAACAAGGTTGATTTACATCGACCGTTTGTAGACAAAGTTAAACTAAAATGTTCTAAGTGTAAGAGCGAAATGTCTCGCGTGCCCGAGGTGGTCGACGGCTGGGTCGAGTCTGGGAGTGCACCGTTTGCTGAACATCATTATCCTTTTGAAAATAAAAAAATAGCCGAAAGTAGGATGCCGGCTGACTTTATTGCCGAATATATCGCGCAAACTCGGACTTGGTTTTATTATCTACACGTTATCTCGACTATATTGTTTAAGAAACCTGCCTTTTCTAATGTAATTACTACGGGCACTATTCTGGCAGCCAATGGAGATAAGTTTTCTAAGTCTAAACGAAACTTTACTGAACCAACTGCGCTGCTAGACGAATACGGTGCTGACCCGTTGCGCCTGTACATGCTCGACTCACCGGTCATGGATGCGCGAGATTTATTTTTTGACGATCGTGGGGTAAGCGAAGCGTATCGAAAAGTTGTTCAGATCTCTCGAAATGTAGTTACGTTTTATGAATCATATGGCAGTAAGTTAACTACTAAAGACTTAAAACCGTCGACCAAACATGTTTTAGATAAATATATCGTTAGTTTGTTGAATCAAACTGCTACAGAAGTTACTGAGGCCTGGGAAAGTTACGATACGATCAAAGTCGGCAAGTCGATTCGAAGTTTCATAACCGAATTGTCTACTTGGTATTTACGAAGAAGTCGAGATAGATTTAAAGCCGGCGATGAAGATGGAATTAAAACTTTTGGTTATGTTCTTTTAGAGATGTCAAAACTTTTAGCTCCAATTGCACCGTATTTGGCCGAAGATATTTATGAGCGAGTAAAAGGTCCCGAGAAATCTGTCCATCTCGACAATTGGCCGGTTGCCAATAAGAAATTAATCGATAGTAAACTGTTAGACCAAATGGAGCTCGTGCACGACATAGTGGAACGCGGGCTAGCCGCGCGCGCCGAGGCTGGGGTAAAGATCCGACAACCCCTCACGAGCTATGCTACCGACTTAGTTAAAAAATTAGACAAAGATTTAATTGAGCTGGTGAACGACGAATTAAATATTAAATCCTTAAAGTTTGGGAAAGTTAAACTGGATGTGAAATTAACAGGTGAACTTAAGTTGGAAGGATTGTATCGCGAATTGGTACGAACAATTAATGGTCTAAGAAAGAAGCAAGGCTTGACAGTTGCCGACAGAATAGTGTTAAATTACGAGACTTCGAGCAAAGATATTGTAAAAGTTTTTGACACTTGGTCTAAAGAAATGCAGGAGGCGATTCTGGCCGATGAGTTGTTGGCTGGAATGGTAGATGATGAGGTTGAAGTAGTTGAAGTAAATGGAGAGAAAATTAAAATTAAACTAATTAAAAAATAACTGTCATTGCGAGGAAGTCCCGAACGAAGTTGAGGGACGACGCGGCAATCCCATTATTAATGGGGGATTGCTTCACTTCGTTCGCAATGACGAAATTAATAATAATTCTATAAAGACCATGATGACCCTACAGCAAATATTTGATCTAGCTATCAAGCTCGGTGTTCAGACCGACTTACGTGGTGCAACTTCGGTAAACAAGCGTCTAAAACGCTTGGCCACAAGTTATGAAAAATTGCCTAGCGAGGCCAAAAAAGATTTTGATAAAGAAAAATTAACTAATCCATATCCTGACACCAGGATTTTAACTGGTGATCCAAGTCGCCAAATTAAAAAGATTTTAGTTGGGATCGACATGGAAGTGGGCGAAGTTATGCTAGCCGACCGCTTGGGCGGATTCGACTTAGTCTTGTCTCACCACCCAGAAGGCGTGGCACTAGCCGACCTATCCGAAGTTATGCATCTACAAGCTGAGGTTTTGGCCGGATACGGAGTACCAATCAACATTGGCGAACGTTTAACCGAGGAACGATTAGAGGAGGTAAGTAAAGGTATTTCTCCGGTTAACACCAACCGCGCAGTCGACGCTGCCAAGTTGCTTGGTCTGTCTATGATGAGTACTCATACTGTGACCGACAACCTAGCCGCAAATTTCTTGGACAAAGCAATCAAACAGGCTAAGCCGGAAACTTTAGGAGAAATTTTGGAAGTCTTAAAAGCGATTCCCGAGTATCAGCAATCTACCAAGAATGGCACTGGTCCTCGCTTGTTTGTTGGCAAGCCAGACAGCATGGCTGGTAAGATTGTCTTAACCGAAATTACTGGTGGTACCGAAGGCGCCGTAGGAATTTATGAAAAAATGGCACAGTACGGTATCGGTACAATTGTTGGCATGCATATGTCTCTCGACCGACGTAAAGAAGCTACTCAGCACCACATCAACGTCGTAAACGCTGGGCACATGTCTTCCGATTCTCTCGGCATGAATTTATTGTTGGATGAAATTGAAAAACGTGGAGTAGAAGTAGTATCCACTTCTGGGCTTATTCGAGTAAAACGATTTACTAAAAAATCTGCTCCGAAACGTGCAGCCAAGAAAGCCGTAAAGAAAGTTGCTAAGAAAGTTGCAAAAAAAGTTACCAAGAAGAAAAAGAAAAAGTAATTTTTTGTCATCCTGAGTGAAGCGAAGGATCTCATCAATATGAAATGTGCTCCGTCGATTGGCGGAGCATATTTTAATAATAAAAACCTCTTGAACGAGCATGCGCAAGTCCAAGAGGTGAAGAAGGCCGCGAAGAAGAAGGTGAAGAAGAGAAGAACACCTTCGCCCTGCATCAATTGGTCAATAAGGGAAGCGCAGCCACTGACCAACGTTCGGTCAGATGAAAAAGCTGCGCTCCCTCTCACAAGGGGGCAAGAATTAAGTTGCCGGCCGGAAGCCGTTAGGAAACTCCCGGCCGACTTAACGTTCGCTAGAAGAGAAGACGATCTCATCTAACTTGCGGGCCTCGTGGCGTAAACAACCCGCTCTACTGAGGAAGGAAGGATCTTAGGCTGGTTTCGGTGGTGGATCGGGAGTCATCGCGTCGACGACCTTACCCACTACTCTTGCTGCCAAACTTGGTTCGGGGGGTGCATCTTTTGCCGCTTGAGCTTCATCTCTTTTTCTGGCTAAGGCAAAAAGCGCTGCTTCCATCATAGCTAGATCGCCGTTTGCCGTACCGGCCCAAATT
>CAXGXT010000050.1:0-4687 GCA_964013765.1 uncultured bacterium
TTATAGTATGGCCCAGCAAAAAGACTCTATCGATAAGTTAATGTACTCGTTTGTAGTGGACGATGTTTTGAAAGGTTTTTTTATTCATGTACCTCCCGGATACGTGGCAGTAGTTTACGATCTTGGTCGGGGAGTTTTACGTAAAGTATATAAACCGGGCTTACATTTAAAAATTCCATTTTGGCAGAAAGCGGTACTATTTAACACTCAAACTTTGGAATATAACATTACACCTAAGTTTAATCCTGAGAAGCCACATCTTTTAGGAGACAAGCCAATTAATGCTATTACTAAAGATGAAAAGAAAATTGATATCCAAGGTACTATTTTAATGAGACTTGATTCTGAGCAAATTCCAGAAATATGGCAAAGTATTGGAGAGCAATTTATTGAAAAAATAATTAGACCAACTATTCGGAGTCGATTAACTTTAATTGCTTCTAAGTACGATTACCAAGAATTAATTGCTGGAAAACGAGATGAAGTTGAAATCGACGCCCGTAAAGAGCTGGAAAGAGTTTTGTACCCACGCGGTATTTTTGTGGAAAATGTATTATTATCTGAAATCGGTAAAAACAAGAGTTCTTAAAACTAGTTCTGATTTATAAGTATGACGGCCGTAAATCGGCCGTCTTCGGTTATCCTCGTTGACACTGTTTTAAGACAAGTTTAAACTGTGTCTATTAATATTTTTATGAAATCTACCTCCAAAATTAGGTTATTTGCCATTGGTATACTGTTGCTAGCTTTGGCTATGGCTTTTTTTGATGTTTCGTACCAAGCCAATTCTGATGACGAAGGAAGTCATGGTTTTAGCCTTGGTTTAGATCTGCAAGGTGGTGCGCACCTAATTTATGGGATAGACACTACTTCTGTACCCTCAGCTGATAAAGACGAGGCAGTCGCAGGGGTACGAGACGTAATTGAAAGGCGAGTTAACTCATTTGGTGTTTCCGAACCAAATGTACAGTCTAGTAATACTCCAAACGGTACGAGATTAATCGTTGAGTTAGCAGGAGTTAGTGACATTAGTACAGCTATTACAATGATAGGGGAAACTCCATTATTGGAATTTCTTGAGCTAGACCCAGAAGTCGCTACAGATGAACTAACAGAAGAACAGCAAAAATCATTAGAGAACTACAACACAGATGCGCTAAATAGAGCAGAAGGGCTATTGGTCAAGGCTAAATCGGCAGATCAAGATTTTTCGGAGTTAGCTAGAGAATTTTCTGAGGATTCTGGGTCAGCAGTTCTAGGGGGCAGCCTTGGGTTTGTTCCTAGGGGAGTTTTTGCCCCTGAATTTGAGACATCTTGTTTCGATTTAGGAATTGGAGCGATTACAAATAATTTAGTGAAGACAGATTTCGGCTATCATATAATTAAAAAAGATGATGAGCGCGAACAAGACAGTGGAAGTGAAGCTAACTGTCGGCATATATTGATTTCCACCCAGTCGGCTGCCGACTATCTAGAAGATCAGTTTGTGTATACAGGGTTAACCGGACAACATTTAAAACGAGCTCAGGTACAGTTCGATCAGCATACTTCTGTGCCCAACGTTTCCTTAGAGTTTAACGAGGAAGGGCAAAATTTATTTGCCGAGATTACGGGAAGAAATGTTGGCCAGCCGGTGGCAATATATTTAGATGGTAGCCCGATAAGTACACCGGTTGTACAGCAACAAATAACTCAGGGCAACGCAGTTATTACTGGTAATTTTACTGTTCCCGAAGCACGTCAGTTAGTTAGACGTTTAAATGCCGGTGCCTTGCCGCTGCCTATCGTATTAATTTCACAACAAACAGTTGGTGCCTCACTTGGTCAAATTTCGATTATCAAAAGTTTAAGAGCTGCATATATTGGTCTATTGTTGCTTGGTATATTCATGGTTTTGTTTTATAGGCTGCCTGGGCTTTTAGCAGTTTTAGCTTTACTGGTTTATGCTAGTTTAGTTTTGGCTACCTTTAAGATTATTCCAATAACTTTAACCTTAGCTGGCATCGCAGGATTCTTGCTGTCTTTAGGAATGGCAGTCGATGCAAATGTCTTAATCTTTGAAAGGCTTAAAGAAGAGCTTAGGTCCGGTAAGCTAGCCCCAGTCGCCATCAGTGAAGCTTTCCGCCGGGCTTGGCCGTCGATTAGAGATGGAAATATTTCAACTTTAATTACCTGTTTTATTTTGATGACATTTTCTACAAGTATTGTTCAGGGCTTTGCAGTTACCTTAGCTGTTGGAATAATTTTTAGTATGCTAACGGCGGTGATAGTAACCAAGGTATTATTAAGGCTAATCGAGGGGATAGATCCAAATAAGTATGGTTGGTTAGGCCTAGGTTTAAAAAATAATAGCCAGGAAGAATAAGTAATATGCAAGTTGTTAAGAAAAGAAAAATCTGGTTTGGCCTGTCAATTATTTTAGTTAGTTTGAGTATTGCCTCATTGTCGATTTATGGGTTAAGATTGGGCATCGATTTTTCTGGCGGGTCACTTATGGAAGTTAGCTTCACTCAAGATCGTCCAGCTATCGAGGACGTAGTAAGATCGTTAGAGCCTTTTGCTTTAGGTGGCGTGAATGCTCAGCCAGTAGGGGATAAGGATGTTATTTTAAGATTCCGTGATGTGGATGAGCCAACCCACCAAGCTATTCTAAATAACCTAAAAGAAACCTTTAAACCAAAGGTAGAAATTACTAATGATAGTAAAAATGAAAATGTGCCCCAGCTCGTACCAAGCTTTACTATCCTAGAAGAGAAACGATTCGATTCTGTGGGGCCTATTATTGGTGAGGAATTGAAGAAAAAAACTGGATGGGCCTTAATTACTGTTTTATTTGCCATCGTGGCCTACGTGGCTTGGGCATTTCGAAAACTTTCCAAACGTATTTCATCATGGAAATATGGAGTGGTAACTTTGATTGCTTTGTTTCACGACGTAATAATTGTAGTCGGTATCTTTGCTTTATTAGGAAAATTATATGGTATAGAAATTAATGCACCATTTGTCGCTGCCTTGCTGACGATTTTAGGTTACTCAGTAAATGATACAATTGTGGTATTTGATAGGTTAAGAGAAAACTTACGAAAACAAATTGATGCGCCGTTATCTGAGATTGTACAAACAAGTATAAATCAAACTGTAACCCGTTCAATTAATACTTCGTTAACAACCTTGCTAGTTCTAGGATCGATTTTCCTATTTGGTGGTGAGTCGGTAAGAAGTTTTGTTCTAGCCTTAATCGTTGGGGTAGCCTTTGGTACATATTCATCAATTTTCATAGCTAGTCCTCTTTTAGTAGCCATTCAGAAAAAGAATTAGACAATCTAATAAGTAATATTTGCAGGCATATCAATAATTTGTCTTTTTTTGGTTTAGGTAATAAAAAACTTGACTAATTATAGTATTTTTGCTATATTATAAAAAATGGAAAGTACGGAATTGTACTTATTGGCTAATTTAAGCCAAAAATTAAGACACTAGAAGATGACTCCAGAGGATTCAATCCTAGACAAAATCATACAGGACAAACAGGCTGAAGAAATCAAGCAATTCAGTCCAGGTGGTCTTATTTCTTCACTACTTGCTCAGTTATCACAGAAGGAGCGAGATGTTTTGCGTCGTCGATTTGGCCTTAATGGACACAAAAAGGAGACTCTCGAGCAGATTGGAAAGTCTTTTGAGATTACTCGAGAGCGTATCCGTCAGATTGAGGTTTCTACTATTAAAAAGCTTAAAACTTTACCTGGACTGAAAGAGCAGTTAGTGGCAGTTGATCACATTGTAACTCGTTTGCTAGAGGAACACGGTGGAGTTATGTCCGAAGATCATTTGGTTGAGAAAATTTCTCCTCGCTTAGAAGCAGATGAACAGAATCGTGAATCTACCCTCTTCATCATTCACCAGCTTCTTGATAAAATTAAGAAGGTATCTGGTACAAATGAATTCTTGTCGGGTTGGAGGCTTGAGGTTGTTGATCTTAATTCTGTCAGCAAGGCAATTCAAGAAATTCACGATCTAATTTCCGAACGTGATAAATTAATCACTTTTGAGGAATTAATCGAAGCCATTAACGAACGAGATTTGCCTGGACGTTACCAAAACGAATTTAACCACCGATCGTTAACTGAAGGTGACATTGCGGCCCACATTGAAAGGGTGTTAGAAACTCACTTAAACTTAAGTGCTCGAATTGACAGTAATATTTTGGATGAGTGGGGATTAAAGTCATGGAAGACAATTACTCCAAAGCGAATGGCCGACAAGATTTATCTAGTATTACGGAGCAACAAAGAACCTCTTCATTTCACCGAAATTACCGATCGAATTAATGATTTAAAATTTGACAGTAAAACTGCTTACCCAGCTACTATCCATAATGAATTAATCTTGGACCCACGATATGTATTGGTTGGTCGAGGTATCTATGCCTTATCTGAATGGGGATATCAGCCTGGTACAGTTATGGATGTAATTGAAGAGGTGCTAAAAAAAGCTGATGGCCCACTTACTAAAGATGAAATTGTAAAAGCAGTTTTAGACAAACGTATTGTTAAAAAGAGTACAATTTACCTAGCTTTAACCAATAAGAAAAAGATAACCAAACTATCTAACGGTCGTTATCAACTTAAAGAAAACTCTTCAGAAGTAGACACTTCTAAATAAACTAAAAAGTAAATTTTAACCCGGA
>CAXGXT010000051.1:0-4658 GCA_964013765.1 uncultured bacterium
TAACAGTACCAAAATTTAAAGCCGGTAAAGTTCTAAAAGAATCTTTGAAGAGCAAAGGTGAAAGTGAATCAAGTGAGGCTCCAACCGAAGACGCTTCCGAACCTACTCCTACTCCGGCCAAAGAAGAAGGTTCAGCTGATTCATTGGGATCAAGTGAACCAACTCCTTCTACAGATTCTACACCTTCCGAATAGGGGAATAAATCAAAAATTTATCAACCTAAAAACGCCCTCAGTGGGGGCGTTTTTTTGATTGACATAATTATTATTAAATGCTTTACTGCCTAATTGCTGGTAAGTAAAAACCCGTACCTTAAAACCTTATAACTTTCTTGGAGATAAAGCTATGGCATTTAACGATCTTCCGCTTGGTTTTGTGTCAACTCCAGCCTTAACTCTGGATATCAAAGAAGTCATCGGACAAAATTTTCTTGGGCTCTGCCAAATGGCGCCTGCCAATCCAAATCCAGTTGAATGTCGTTTTGGAACCAGAGACAACTTTACTGATGAAATGGCCGCCTACACGCATCAACTAAATGGTTTTCTGCCCACAGTGCCGAGAAGCAACGGTGAATCAGAAGAATCAATCAGGCCAGAACATGCAAATAGGCTAGCAGTTTTCGAGCCACAAATAATTAAAGTCTGTCAAGACAATAACGTTATTAAATGTATAGAAATAGCTTGGGCCGTCGCGTTTCACGAAGCTAGGCACTGGTGGCAAGACAGTACATTTAAAGATATTTCTGAGGCAATTAAACTGTCGGACCTACCATCTTCGCTGGGCGACAGATTGCAAAGAAACATCTCTCAGAGGGAGAAAAAAACCGGGGAGTGCCCCGAAGAATTATTAATTGAAGCCGATGCTTTTCTTATTTCCAGACTTGGGCTGGAAAGCGTTAGGCAGGCCCATGCCCGCGGAATATTTCAACCCGCGCTCCTAGTTGAGGTTCTGACCCTAAATAGGAAAAACATTAACGAATACCTGTCTAAAAACACAGGTTGGAAATAAACATCACAAAAGCTCCTCCCTAGCCCTGCATCATTTACGGTGCAGGGCTTTTCTTGAAAAAAAACTTTAAACCTGCTACCATACGCTCATTCAAATTGAAAAATGTCCTTAAAGTTAATTGTCAATTGTTAAGAGTTAATTGTTAATGTATGGGTGCATAGCTCAGTCGGTAGAGCAGTAGCCTCTTAAGCTAACGGTCGGGGGTTCGAGTCCCTCTGCACCCACCATATAAAATTATTCGAGTCTGACCCTTCGGGTCATCACCCGTAGGGTGACCTCTGCACCCATAATAAAAAACGCCTGTTAAATACAGGCGATTTTTTTGTTACTAAATTAAATTACTTTATAGGCTCCTGCCCTGACAGCACCCGCGCGATGTTAGCCGTACCCATATTTGGTAACTCCACGAAGCCTTGCATTGCGGCCTCGGCCAGCCAACCTTTGGCTAACCAATCAGGAAGCCACTGGTCGGCCACGGCTGGATCGCCCTGGACCAAACCGGCCCCAGATTTTATAAGCCAATCCTTATTAAATAATTCTTGCGATCCAATTGGTGGGGCAATAATTATTGGGATGCCGAGAGCCGCATAAAAAGACAATTCACTGGGCTTGGTCCATAGGATATCTGCCCGGGCCATAGCCTTATTAAATAGTTTAAAGTATTCAACTTTTTTTGGGGCATTTAAAATTTCAACTCCGTCTCCTAACTGCCGCGACAAACGAGCGGGTCGTAACGCCTGTCGAAAATATCGGTGCACGTCGTTATGAATCCCGGCCACTAATGTTAATTTAATTTTGCCTTGCCTAATTAATTTAGATAAAGATAAAGCAATTTGAGCTCCGAGCTCACGTTGCGCCCCAGCCCCACCAACCGCAAACATAATATGCACGCGACCATTGTCGCTACCGTTGCCATTGGCGGCCATGCGTCCCACGTGGTCCTCAACCACGCCGGCGTAACGATCCCGATATACTCCCGCCGGATCTAGATGTGGTAAACGTCTTTTTAAATTAGCCTTCGCTATCTCCTGCCCAGAACCGCCTAATAATTCTTCGGGTAAAGGAAAACCGGTTAAAAATATGTTTTCTTTGGGGATACCGTAAGACTGTAAACGTTCTTTGGCCCTAGCCGTAGGTGCAAAATATTTTATTTTCGTATTAGTCGGCTTGAGCGGCGCCCAACCTCGGCTGATGTCTGTGTCAGTAGCTAGACAATAAATTGGTCCCGGATAATCCCATTGTTCGGCCATAAAAGCGGGGATAAAAAAAGTGGCAATCAGCGGTGTAGAATCTCCTCCTTTAGACGCTAAGCTTTCCACCAAATGCTTACCCCAACTATCGTCTTTCATCACATGATAAATTTCTTTGACCTGAAAAGTTGGGTCAACGTGGTCGTGGCGAGGATAAAAAGGTTCAACGCGCTGAAACCGATCCATAATCCCAAAAGCTAAAGGCCCTAATAACGGTACTTTTTTAAATCGAGAAATAAATTCGTAAATTTTTCGTGATTGTCTCCATAGTTTGCGGTCGCGCTTAGGAATACCGCTATAAGTATTGGCGTTTATAATAATATTTTGGTAAGCCAGGTTATGTAGCGGATAAGCTGCGCGCTGATGACCATAACCCATGTCTACGGCTACGACCCAGGCTTTGGTATTTTTTTGTTTTCGTTTAGGAGTCATAAAAGTATTGTAACATGGGACAAGAAAAAAAACCGGCCGTCCTTGCAAACACTGGCGTCTGCAAAGACGAACCGGCCGTAACGAGGCGCTCACCTCGGTGAAATTCAAAAGTAACATTGGAATTCGCTCAGGCGAGGATTCCCATTCTGGTACGTTGATATTCGGCCAATGACATACCGACGATCAACTCGAAGATCATTAAATACAATTGAGTGGTTTGCTCAATCACTTCCTCGGGGGTGACAATCGCATTTAGCTTTGCCAAATCATCAGCACTTTTTGCCGAGTTGAGAAGATGAATCCCCAAGAATTTTGCCCACTCGCGCATAAACTGCTTGTCGTAGGCCGGCGGAACCTGGCCACGAGCTTGATATTCATCATACTCACTGGCCAGCCAGAATCGAGACGAGTCGGGAGTGCCAACTTCGTCACAAAGCATGCGAAGCTTCCACTCCATCTTGGTATCGACAAAGATTATGCCTTTGGCGGCACAAAAATCACGAATGGTTCTGTAGATCAGCAAAGCATCATCAATTACCTGTTGGCCGTACAGCCGTACGACTTCAGTAACCGGAATCGGTTCATCGTGGCCAGTCACCTGACCTCGGTCTGTCGGTGTAAATGCTGGCTGATCAAGCTTCGATCCGTCCTGAAGCCCTTCAGGCAACTTTTCACCGTGGAGCGTTCCGCTCTTGGCATACTCTTTCCAACCACCGCCAGTTAGCCATCCACGGACTACAGCCTCGAACATCCACATTTCCTGACGTGAAACAATCATTCCGCCTTCATGGAAAGCCCTTTGGTTTCGTAACTCGACAGGAAGGTGATCGTCGATACGTGCACCTGATTCGATCAGATGATTTTCGATCCCGCCAAGTTCTGCCAATGGCCCACGGAGCCAAAAGTCGGTCAGGGCCACCAGTACGTCCCGTTTTTTGGGAACGTGGAACGGCAAGACATTATCGAATACACTGATTCGGTTACTGGCATAAATAAACAACCGTTTGTCGTCAATCACGAATGTATCGCGAACCTTACCACGCGCAAATTCTTCCAAGTGTGCGCACAACATCTGGTACTCGGCGGTACTTTTTACCGCATCAGGCAATACAGCCATGGCACTATTCCTTTCCCCCACTCTTCTAAGCGGGCTAAGTTTGCAGTTCTGCTTACGGACGAATTTCAAAATTTCGGATTACCCTTTTGGGCTTTAGTTCACGAAACTTATTCAGATCCAACTGAATACTCGCTGAATTAACCGCCAATATTTGACAAGCAAGTTGGGCCGCGTTTAGCAAGCCCCATTCGCCTACTCCAGGACAAGCACAAGGAATGCCAGGAGGCAAACCAATCACGGACTGTAAGCCTTCAGAATCAAGCGGTACTCCGATCACAACACCGCCTCGATCCATAACCAAACCGGACACTGCCCCGGGTAAACCACAAGAACCACCTCCGGCCGCGGCAATGAAATATCGAATCTCACGATCCAACAAATCATTGCATAAACTCATCAGGGTATCATCCTGATTAGGATCGATATGACGATGAGCGGAAGCCATATGAGTCTCCCAGCCATCCTTGGTCAACACCGCATCCAACATCTCGTAAAAACCCTTGGGTATACGTTTTTTATCGCTTTGACTGCCGATAATAAACGCTACCTTAACTTGTACCTCCTGCATGGGAAACTCCTAAATAAATGTGAAAGAACTCTGCCTATTCTTAGGCGAGGAGTTCAACGGAATACAAAAAGCCAGTCCTCCTCAGTCCTGACTTTTACTAAAAATATACTAACAAATCGTAGTTTTTTAGGCAAACAAAAAAACGCTCTTGCGGGCGATTAATTTTTAAAATGCGGCTGGAGGGAGTCGAACCCCCAACCCCTTGGTCCGAAGCCAAGTGCTCTATCCATTGAGCTACAGCCGCGCGTGTGAGTTTCGAGTTTTTAGTTTCGAGTTTTTAGTA
>CAXGXT010000052.1:0-4622 GCA_964013765.1 uncultured bacterium
GTGGTAGAATGCGGGTCTCCAAAACCTGATACGGGGGTTCGATTCCCTCCGCCCCTGCCAAAAAAGCATAACAAAACATCCCTGTCTCGCGACAGGGTATTTTGTTATTTAAATTTTTCCCTAAAAGAGTTGAGGGACAACGCGCACAAAAAGTTTGCGTTGTCCCTATGAGTTCATGATTATGACAGTGATCCGATCGGATCACTTGCCTGCCCGTCTTAGGCCGCCGGTTCAACCACCGAAAGAGTTAACTGCGGTGGCATTAAGTCTTCATGCCTGCTTTGAAAGATTGCCAAATCATTGGCATGAATTTGCCGTTGGTCCAAACGAAAAACGTCGAAACCCAGTCGGGATGCGGCCTCAATCAAACCTGCAAAAATCATGTTTGCCGTTTCTTTCCTCCAAACGCATAGTTTCACCCACTCCATAAAAGCATCATCCGATGCTTCTTCGGTTTCAAGCAATAAGCCATCCCAAATTCGACAAATCGAAGCACGCATGTTTTTTAACCAGACATAATAATTGTCATTGAGACCATGACGTACTTCTGGTAATACAGCGTCACAAAACCTGCTGACGTTGAATGGAAGCGGCTGACTATTACTTGATGACGAAACGTGATTAGTTTCAGTAAGCAACTTAAATCTCCCAAGATTTCTTAGCGAGCATCCTGCTCGCCGTTTGCCATGTAAAACCTTACTTGCCTTACCTCTTCTACAATGTCCCATTGCCATAATTTTTACTACCGAAATTTACTTCATTGGCGTCCTTTCTATATAAAACGAGCTAGTTTTTCAAGGTCCAACTGGGCCAAACCGTACGCACACAAATTGTCTATATTAAACCACATCTGGAGACCATGTCAATGGTTTGGAGGCTTTTTATCCACACATAAGCCTAAAAGCTAACTTTAAAACCTTTTTAAACTAAAAATACCCCCGTTTTAGGGTATGGAAACGGGAGGTGCGAATCGAACGCACGCTCCCGTTTTAATCTCCAATTAGACAGCGACCTGCTTAACACTTTCTTCTTCATGAATTTCGGCTGAGACTGGAGGATCTTCTTCCGTTATACATGGAATTAATTCAGCCAAAAATCCAGCCGATCCATCTAATAACGAATTGTTTAAGACACGAGCTGCTAACTTCGCAAACAACCCTGGGATTAAACTTTCCTGCCTTATCCCACCAAATCTTTTCATGCACATTTGGAATACATGAAGATACTCTGATGGATTGAGTTCTGAAGGATTAAGTTTATCCGGATTATCTGGTGGAAAACAGTAAACAAATGTTGCCATTCGTGACCTCAGTCTGTCCAATACTCTACTGGCTTCCCCGTGTGGCCCCGGCTGAAGTTGAGGAGAGATATCCACTAACTCTGCCCAGAGCTGATCTCTGTTTGCCATTGTCCTTTCAAATGTAGGTTGGTTGACGACGGACTGGGGACCCTTTCGCGACTCAGTATAAATGAAGATGAGAAGCTTAAGCTGGTCCATACTAATGGTCAAACAAACCGGTAGCCACACTCCAAGTAACAATTTGAAAAAACGAATACTGTACCTACCGGTAGGCCATAGACTAGAACTAAGACTAGTCATAAAACAAAACTCCCATTTTCTTGCATTGCCATTTGCCATTAGGACATCCATTGTCCTAATTTTTTGCCTTTTGCCTCAAGTTCCAGATTGCCATGTCTTGCCGTAACTCCTTTCTTTAGCCAAGCAAGATGCTAAAGTGAAATGATCTATCAAGCCTACGTTTACCTCAAACCCAAAACGTAGACAAACTTTGGGTATTTTAAAAAAATAGTTGAATTAAGTCAAGGGGTAAAAAAGACAAATAAAAAATCCCACCAAGTGGGATTTTTTATATGGGCCGGGAGGGATTCGAACCCCCGAAGGCGAATGCCAGCAGATTTACAGTCTGCCCCGTTTGACCGCTCCGGTACCGACCCGTACTTCGTAAACAATTAACAATTGACAATTTACAATTAACTCTTTGAACTTAACAACTTCTTCACAAATCCACCTAATTGCTTTGCAATAATCTCACAATTATTTTCTAACCTCTTGAAGGTCTCCTGTGAAATATTACTATTTTCATAAGCAATTTCCAAGCACGCCACTAATTCATTAATTGAACCTAGACTTATTTGAAGGTACCGTGCAAAATCTCTATCTGAACGTTTTGCGGAACCTTCTGCGATACTTAAAACCACCGACAATGAAGATCTACGAATTTGATCATGCAACGACCTATCATTAATATTAGATAAAATCAAAATAATATTTCGGTGCAATAATTTTGCTTCCTTATAAACCGGGAATTGTCTGAATCTAAATGTATTCATCGCCTGAAATTCCACCAGGCGCTGAATAGTGGATGGTTAACAGTTAAATGTCAATTGTTAAATGTCCTTTAGCCGAGACCGGGGCTCGAACCCGGGACCCCTTCCTTACCATGGAAGTGCTCTACCACTGAGCTATCTCGGCAAACTACCTAAGAAACCTTAGAAAGTTTTTCAATCTGTTTTCGTAAATCTTTCAATTTACGATTACTAGAATCTACATCCTCTAGCCTAGCCAGAGTTTCCTCTGCCAGCGAACGATTCTTTAAGAGTATACAGATTTTTAATAGTAAGTCAAGATATCTTGGATTATTTGGCTGCAGTTTAACAGCCTTCCTAAATTCATCCAAAGCCTTGTCTGGCTTACCCATGGCCTTATAAATCTCCCCTAAGTCAGCGCGACAAACTGCCAAATGGTGAAGTTTTGTTTTGTCACCTGCCTTTACCTTACCTACCAGTTTAATGACGTACCGACACGTCTCCTCGGCCTGACCATATTCCTTGGCCATTAAATAAACTTCTGTCAAACCTTCATAGGCATTTAAATTTTTACTATCTGTTTTTAATAGTGCCACATAAGCTTCTTCAGCTTTTTTAAAATTGCCGGCTTCCCTAAATTTTTCAGCCCGAGCAATAGCAACCTCGACATTTTGAGTATCGGCTACCGGATCTTCGTTTTTTTGTTTATTTATTTTATCTTGCTTTCGTTTTTTATTTTCTATCTCCAACTCTTTGGCCCTGGTTTGTAACTTTTTGCCTGCCGTCTTAAACTCTTTTAGTATAGGGATCAAAACCGGTTTTATTTGATCACTGGCTTGGCGCGACAACCTGGTAAGTCGTTTAGCAATTAACTGATTCTTAACTTTCTTGTTTTGCTCTGAACGCATGTCTTTAACACTAATTGCTCGCAGCTGTGGTAATTTACGCAATATCAAAACCAGAATCGCCAGCAAACTGGCGACAATTATTACTAAAGGAATTATATAAAAAATATTAGACATTTTTTACTAATTGAATAAATTCTTTACTATCCAACGAAGCTCCCCCAACTAAGACTCCTTGAATTTCTGAATGCCCAGTAAAGCCGCGTACATTTTCAGAATTAACTGAGCCCCCATAAATTATTTTTAAATTCTTCTCAACCACCTGCTCCCCGAAAATATCAACTAAAGTTTCATTAATTACTTGATGAGCAGTAACTGCTTCGATCGGTTGAACAGCTCGTGCGTTTGCGCCAGCCGTACTGATGGCCCAAACCGGCTCATAAGCTACAATAAGTTTTTGCCGTGCTAGTTTAATATTTTTTAAGGCCAAAGTAACTTGCTTAATAAGGTGGTTATCGGTATTACCATTCTGTCGATCCTCCCAGGATTCTCCAACACAAACTATAGGAATTAATTGAGCCTCCAGGGCAGCTTTAACCTTTTTATTTACGATATTGTCGGTTTCACCCAATTTTCCCCGGCGCTCCGAATGACCTAGGATAACATAACTGCAACCTAATTTTTTGATATCAAATGGTGAATCTTCACCAGTTAATGCTCCGCGTTCGGACATGGCTGAATTTTGGGCTCCTAGTTTAAATTTGGGTTTAGATTTTGTCGACTCAATTTGTCCGGCCATCACGGTTAAAGCATTAGTGCTAGGACATAAAATTATCTGACACCCAGCTGAATTCTTTAAACCTGACTTTAACTTCACGACTAATTTCCTGGACTCAGCCAGGCTTAAATTCATTTTCCAGTTTGCGACTACTAAAGGATTGCTAGACATAAAATGTTAAAAAATTGATACTACTCCCAAGGTAATAAATGAAACTAATAAAGCAGAGGTTAATACACCTAAACCAATAAATAAAACTGATACTTTTTTATCTATATTAAACAAAAAAGCTGCAAGCGAGCCTGCCCATGCTCCAGTAATCGGTAATGGCACTGCCACAAATAACCATAGAGCAAGTGAACCGTATTTTAAATATTTTTTTGAAAACTTTCTCCGGGTCCTTTCAAATGCCCAGTTTAAAAATTTTTGAATGGTTTTTGAACGGGCGGCCAAAAAACGTGAGACCGGATCCAGAGTATATATGATTAATACAGCTACACTAATATCGGCTAAAGACGCCCAAAACACTGCCTGGGGCACTGAAAAATCATACACAGTTAAGGCAATCGGTATCGAGACACGTAACTCCGCAAACGGAATTAAGGAAATCAAGACGGTAGCTAATTCTGGCGATAAATTTGAAAATACTGAAACGTAATCTAAGTTGATCA
>CAXGXT010000053.1:0-4602 GCA_964013765.1 uncultured bacterium
CAAGAGGAAAAAGGATTAACTTTTTCGGCTTTATACAACGCCATCATGTCTTTCGATAAGGCTTCCCGATTACCGCCATGTTTCTTTTTTAACTCTTCAATTTTTGGCTGTAGTTTCTGAAGTCCTTTTTGTGAGCGCAAAGACTGCGCAGCAAAAGGATATAGAAGTAACTTAATAAATATAGTTAATAAAATAATGGCTACTCCAATATCGTTGCCCGGAATAACATTGTATAGCCAGACCAATAAATTAAGTAATGGCTGATATAAAATTGTGTTATATATTTCAATCATTTAAATTCTTATGACTTGCTTATGATTTAATGGGGTCCCAGCCTCCACGGCGTAGTGGGTTACAACGCAATACCCGACGACTGGCCATCCCCGCCCCTTTCAGCACACCGTGTTTTTCTACAGCCTGTTTGGCATACTCGGAGCAAGATGGATAATAACGGCAAAACCCGTACGGATGCTTGTAAGCAAACCAACTATGATCGGGAGACAAAGTCCTCTGATAAAATGTTATTATTTTTAAAATTATTTTTTTCATAACATTTACTTCTTAGTAGATACTTTTAAAATTCCAAACCTATCTAATAGTCGTTTTAATTCATTTTGAGACCCTTTAATATTTTCTGTTTTAAAACCAGGTTTAATTATAATTGCTACATCCCACCCAGGCTGCAGCCTTACTTCAGCTTGAGTTAAAGCACCGACTAAGCCCCGACGAATACGGTTTCTTACTACCGCCGATTTACTTACCTTGGTCGAAACTACAATCACTAAACGGCTTGGTTTAGTGGGTCCAGCTCCGCGCGCGGCTCTTGGTTGCGACTTTATAGTAAAATGAACCGTGCTCATAGCACGGCCGCGTCGTAATAGATTACGAATATCGGCTGCTGCCGATAAACGATTAATACGCGGCAGCATAGAACAATCTACGGCGCGGCCGCTAAACAGTTAAACGCGCTCTTCCTTTTGAGCGACGTCGTTTAAGTACTCGTCGTCCGCCAGGGGAACTACTGCGAGCTCGAAAACCTATTTTACGCTTAGTTTTTTTCTTTTTTGGTTGAAGGGTCCTTTTGGGCATTCTTCGGGGGGTTATTATCGGAGTAAAATCACTTTAAATGATAATAGACAGAGTATAGCAGCGCTTTAGTAAAAGGTCAAAGGATGAATGATAATTTAAAAAAAATTTGTTCCTCCAGAAATATTTTTCTACCAAAAATTTGTTGACTTTATGCCTTGACCGATACTAAAAAATTCGGGTACTCTGCTACACACACTCCATCAACAGCTTGTTAACAAAAACTGGTTTCTTCGCCCGCCACCAAGCCACAAATCGCATGCTATAATGATGACTCCTTCACACACCTGGCACACCTGAACACACCTGCATTACAAAAATAAATAAAAAAGTTTACTCCTAAACTTTATAAAAAAATAAAATGACCAAACAACAATTGTGGCAAGCAACCTTAGGTGAACTCGAGCTAGTCTTAAGCAAAGCAAACTTCACCACTTGGTTTAAAAACACTTTTGTCTCCGACCATCAAAACGACAAAGTTATTGTCGGTGTACCAAACACCTTCACTAAAGCCTGGCTTGAAAAAAAATATCATCCCTCAATAATTAAAGCTTTACAAAAGATTTCAGAACATCGAATCAAAGAAGTTATTTACGAAGTTATCGCAACAAAAGTGGAAGAGTCGGGCCCGGAACTAAATACAAAAAGTTATCCAGCAGCTGCCGTTGTTTCCATACCAGCCCCAGTTTCTTCCTATTCTTCATCGGCTCCGGTCGTGGTTAATGACCTCAGTCTCAATCAACGTTATAATTTTTCTGGCTTTGTGATCGGTAAGGGCAATGAATTAGCACACGCGGCCTCTTTGGCTGCCACCAAACAACCAGGGCAAGTATACAACCCCCTATTTATTTATGGTGGGGTTGGCCTGGGTAAGACCCATTTACTCCAAGCAATTGGTAATGACATCTTACGCCGTGACCCAAATCAAAAAGTTGTGTATGTGTCGTCAGAAAAATTCACTAATGATTTTATTCGAGCTATTTCAACCAACAAAACTAATCAATTTAAAAACACGTATCGCACGGCCAACGTTTTACTGATAGACGATATTCAATTCATCGCTGGTAAAGATGGTACCCAAGAAGAATTCTTTCACACTTTTAATGCCCTACATCAAGCTAACCGCCAGATTGTACTGACTTCCGACAGGCCTCCAAAAGCCATCCCGGCCCTTGAACAGCGCTTGGTGTCCCGTTTTGAGTGGGGGATGATTGCCGACATTAATACCCCCGACCTAGAAACTAGAATCGCCATTCTAGACGCAAAGTGTAAAGAAAAAGCCTTTAAGCTTAAAGTAGAAATAGTCAGCTTTTTAGCCAATGCCGTGCAAAGCAACGTCCGTGAGCTGGAAGGGGCTTTAAATAAAATTATCGCCCACCAACAGTTACGCGGAACCGAACCAACCCTTGATGAAACTAAAAAAATCGTTAATTCCTTGACCGTAAACGCCCCTCGCCGTTCCGTTACTCCAAAACAGTTGATTAACACTGTAGCTGAATTTTATGATCTGGCTATAGACGACCTAATGGGCAGCTGCCGCAAAAAAAGTTTTGCTCTGCCTCGACAAATCATTATGTACCTTATGCGCGAAGAGCTTAAATCGTCTTACCCTAGCATTGGGCAAGAGGTTGGCAACCGAGATCACACCACTGCTATGCACGCCTACGTAAAAATTACTCGTGTGCTCGACGAAGATGAAAAAGTTAATCAAGATATTAATTTAATTAAGCAAAGACTTCATAACGCCTAGGCTTAAATTTAGCCAAACCTTTTTTTAAGTTGCTGACTACCTGTTGATTTCTTCCGGGCAAAGTCCTGAAGGCCACTGGAAAAGCTTCGGGTTTAATACTTATAAGTCCTATCTATTACTAACACTTGTTCCACTAAAAAAACTTGGCGAGGGAAGTTGCCCACATCGCCATTTTTTTATCCCAACTTCACCAGCATGGGCTCCGGATAAAAATTTAGAGCTTTACCTCCAAACATAGCCATTTCAACTAACTTACCCCCACCATCCACAGCCTTATTACTATTACTATCTATATAAACTAACTAAATATACTAACTACCCCCCTAAAACATTTAAGTTAAAATATGAAACTTTCACTAACCCAAGAAAATTTAAATCACGGCCTGTCTATAGTTAGTCATATAGCTTCAAAAAGTACCACCCTACCAATCCTTAGTAATATATTAATTAAAGCTAATGGTGGAGAGGTGAGACTTTTGGCCACAAACCTTGAGTTGGGTATTACCTGTACTATTCGGGGTAAGGTTGAGGAGGAGGGAGATTTTACTGTTCAGTCTAGACTTTTAGCTGATTACGTTAATCTATTACCAAAGGAAAGGGTTGATATGGAAATTAAGGAAGATGTTAGTAGTCAGGAAATGTCAGTTTCCTGTCAAAACTTTAAAACTAAAATAAAAGGCCTACCAGCCACCGACTTTCCCTTAATTCCAGAAGTAAAAAAAGAAAACGCCTATATTTGTGATGCTAATGATTTACGAGAAGGGTTAGGTCAGGTAGGTTTAGCAGTTTCAATAAGTGAGACTAGACCAGAAATTGGAGGAGTTTTATTTAACTTTAAAAAAGACAAACTAGTATTAACAGGTACAGACAGCTACCGTTTAGCTGAAAGATATATAAAAGTTGTTGGGGGTAATTCTAAAGAACTACAGGTGATAGTGCCTGCCAAAACAATTAATGAAGTCCAGAGAATTTTAGGCGGTTCTAAAGATCCGGCTGACATTAATACTCAAGCAGGTGAAGTGCAGATATATATAACAGAAAATCAAGTAGTATTTTCGTTAGGCAATATCGAGTTAACCTCACGTTTAGTTGAGGGGAGATATCCGGACTACACTAGTATAATTCCTAGCCAACATAATACACGCGCAACAATGCCTGTGACTGAGCTAAGTAAGGCTATAAAGTCTACTAGCCTGTTTGCCCGCACCGGTATTTATGATGTAGGTATTGAATTTAAATCTGAAGATGGACAGTTGGTAGTGTCTTCAGTAAACGCGCAGCTCGGGGAGAACATTTCTACTTTAAAGGGTGAAGTGACCGGGGATTCGGTTAAGTTGGTAGTTAATTATCGTTATTTACTCGACTGCCTTAGTACAATAGGTAGTGAACAGGTTGATTTAACTCTTCAGGATGCAAATAGCCCCTTAGTTATAAAACCAAGGGGTGAAGAAGAAGGTTATTTATATTTAATAATGCCGATCAAGCAGAGTTAATTATTATTCGACCAAAACGCCCAATTTATCACTATCGTGACTAAACCCGTCGGTGTAAGTTATTTCAGCAATAATTTGGTATTCGCCAGCCGCAGGCTTTTCTAACCAGCTAGCATTAAATCTGTTATTTGAGAATTGACGAATGGTATTTATAAAATTTCTTTGTCCATTTCGTTCAGAGTACAGATTAATTTGTTTAATATTTAAGCTGGGGTTTAGGCTGGCCTGGATAGAAACTGGGAAACTACTTAGGGTTGCGCTAGCTCCCGGGTT
>CAXGXT010000054.1:0-4570 GCA_964013765.1 uncultured bacterium
GCTTACCATCCTTTCTCTTTGTCTTTTTCTTTTTTAATAAATTATTAATACTCCGTCGCAAACGTTTTACATCCTCGGGACTTTTTACAAAAGATAATCCAATATAGTCCACTCCTTGTTCAATACCCCAGGCCAAATCCAGAGCATCTTTTTTGGTCACCGGCGGACACTTAATATCACTGCCCGGAAAATTCATACCTTTGTGCGACTTGGCCACGCCCCCGGTTTTAACTTTGGTCTCGACCACGCGCCCGCGAATACCTAAAACTGTTAATTCAATACTGGCGTCGTCAATTAAAATACGGGCTTTACTATTTAAATCTTTATAAAGCTCAGGATACTGCATCGGTAAAATCACTTGATTCTTCTTGACCAATACTTCGGCCGATTTTGATTCACCACTATCTTCGGCTACCAACTTAACCATTTGCCCAGCCTTAAGCTTAACTCCTTCGTCTGGCAAGTTACCTAAACGAATTCGAGGTCCTTGTAAGTCTTGGAGAATACCTACCGCCCGGCCGGTCTTTTTGGATACGTAACGCAAATTACGCACCAGCATGGCATGGTGCGTATGAGTATTGTGCGAAAAATTTAACCGAGCCACATTCATTCCTGCCCGAACCATACTTTCAAGAGTTGTCCTTTTTTCTGAGGCAGGCCCAATAGTAGCTACTATTTTTGTTTTTTTCATACCCAATATTGTCATTCCCGCGAAAGCGGGAATCTAGGGTTAATTTAACCAAACTACTGGATCCTCGCCTGCGCGAGGATGACAGATAAATTTAAAACTACAGACTAAAGCTTAATTTTCCCCGCCCACTTTGATACAATCGGGGCTTGCCAGGTTTGACCTTGCATAGCTTTCATAAAGCCGACCGCAGCCAAAGCAATCGAAACCAAACCGATTACCCAACCGACCAGCGGTACAATCATCAGCATTTCGCCGACAAATAATAGCACTCCCTGACGAGCGTGGTCTCGCACAAAAGTGTTGCGACCTTTCAAGGCTAGGACTAGGATCGATAAGACCCATACGTAACCGGCCGCGGCCCACAGACGATCGTTCTGTGAAACTTTTTTTCCTCCCATATTATAAGAGAATTATTTATTAAAATGTAATAAAAGTATAACACAAAAGAGCTCCGTCGTCGCGGAGCTCTTTAAGAAAAAATGAGAAAAATTATAGTAATTGGCTTACATGCCCATACCCATACCTGGCATACCCCCACCCATGGCAGGCATTGCAGATTTATCTTCTTTATCAGGTAAGTCTGCTACTACTGATTCAGTAGTAAGAATAAGCGAGGCAATTGAAGACGAATTTTCTAAAGCAGTCCGTGTAACTTTCATAGGATCAATAATTCCAGCCTCGACCATGTCTACCTTGGCCATAGTCGCAAAGTCATACCCCGAATTTGCATCTTTGATATCTTTAATATCATTAACAATTAAAGAAATGTCTTGGACCCCTGCATTGCTAGCAATCTGACGCAACGGAGCAACCAATGCTTGCTGGACAATCTTTACACCAGTCTTTTCTTCATCGGTTAGTTCGGTACCCTGTTCTTTTAGTAAGTCACCTAAGCTATTGGCTACCTTTACTAAAGCACTGCCTCCGCCAGGCACGATTCCTTCTTCGACCGCAGCCCGTGTGGCGTTTAAAGCATCTTCGATTTTGAATTTCTTTTCTTTCATTTCAGTTTCAGTTGCGGCTCCAACTTTTATAACTCCAACTCCCCCGGCCAACTTGGCTAGGCGCTCTTGGAATTTTTCTTTATCAAAGTCACCGTCAGCTTGGTCTAGCTCTTTTCGAACCTGAGCGATCCGGGCGTCGATTTCTGCCTTGTCGCCTGCTCCGTCTACAATCGTACTGTGTTCTTTGGTAGCCACGACTTTTCGGGCCTTGCCCAAATGTTCCATTTCGACATTTTCTAGTTTCAAACCCAAGTCTTCTGAAATCAACTGCCCGCCGGTTAAGGTTGCGATGTCAAGAAGCATTTCTTTTCGTCGGTCGCCAAAGCCAGGAGCTTTGATGGCTAAGACACTGAAAGTACCGCGCAGCTTGTTAACTACAAAGGTAGCCAAAGCTTCACCTTCGATATCTTCGGCAATAATTACTAATTCTTTCTTTCCGCCTTGAGCTAATTTTTCTAGTAATGGCAAAATGTCGTTTAGAGCCGAAATTTTACTTTCGGTAATGAGGATACTGCAATCGTCGAACTCAGCTTCCATGCGCTCGGCGTTGGTGATCATGTATGGAGACACGTACCCTTGATCGAATCGCATCCCCTTAACTACTTCTTTTTCCAGGCCAAAAGTTTGACCTTCTTCGACAGTGATCACGCCATCGTTACCAACCTCTTCCATGATTTCTGAGATCAAACGTCCAACTTCAGGGTCGAGACTAGAAATAGTTGCTACCTGAGCAACTTCTTTTTGATCTTTGATAGGTTTATTGATTTGCTTTAACCCAGTAATTGCAGCAGCCACGGCTTTGTCGATTCCACTTCGTAAACTAACTGGGTCAGCCCCGGCAGCTACGTTTTTTAAGCCTTCTTCAATCATTGCTTGGGCCAAAACCGTAGCCGTAGTAGTTCCGTCACCAGCGTTGTCGTTGGTTTTGTCGGCTACTTCTTGAACTAACTGAGCGCCTAAGTTTTCAAATTTGTCTTCGAGCTCGATTTCTTTAGCAATTGTTACTCCATCATTAGTAATAGTTGGAGAACCAAACCCTTTGTCGAGCACGACGTTTCGGCCTTTTGGACCAAGACTTACTTTGACGGCATTGGCAATCTGGTCGATTCCCGACTTAATTGCGTTACGTGCGTCTTCGTTAAATTTAATTTGCTTTGCCATAATTATCTAGGTTATAGGTTTTAGGTTATAGGTGTTAGGTTTTATTCGATAACCGCTAGGACGTCTTCGTCGCTGAGCACTTTATATTCAATATCCTCAACCTCGACTTCTTCGCCGGCATACTTACCATAAATTACTTTATCACCAACTTTTAATCCAAGTTTTGTGATCTTTTCACCATTACCAAGGGCGACCACTTCGCCTTCAGCTTTTTTTTCTTTGTCGACCGTGTCTGGTAAAACAATACCCGACTTAGTTACTTCTTCTTCGGAAACTGGTTTGACGACTACGCGATCGCCTAAAGGTTTTAATCTCATAATTATCGTTATTATTATTAGCACTCCCCAAATGAGAGTGCTAATAGTTAGATACGTATTTTAGAACAAATCTACTGTATATGTCAAGGTGCCTCATTATGTACTGATTTCGACTGAGAATACTTAATATTTAAACTTAAAATAAGCCAAAAAAGAATAATTCCAAAGGCTAAAGTCCATACATAATGATCGAAGAAACTAATCACCAATAAGGCCGCAAACGCGGGCCAAGCCGGAGTGTTTAATCGGGCAAACGTAGTTAAATAAAATAAAGCCACAAAAATAAAGAAAGCCCAACCAACTAAGCCTAGTTCAACCAACAGCAACCAATTTAAATTATGGACCGGTTGATAATCCCAAGCCAGCCTGGTTGAATCTACCTCCGAATAAACCGCGCCCGTAAACTGACCAATGCCTCGACCGACCACGGTTCGCTGGCCCAGCAACTGTTTAGCATCGTCAACGTAAAGCTGCCTCTCGGATAACGAATTTATTTCTAGCCTACCCTGACTTGTGTAGCGAGTTGCAACTAAGGGCTGATACATAAAAGCTAAAACTACAAAAGTAGCCACCAGTACCACTCCGGTTTTCAGCAATGAAATAACCTCGTATTTTTGGTTCTTATAGATACCAACTATTACCCAAAGCAACCAACTCGCGACCAAGGCCAAAGCTGCCGAACGACTAAAAGAAAAGAAAAGTCCGGCTCCCATAATTGGTAAGGTAGCTAAGGTCGCCCAAAGATGTAGCCGTTTTACAAATCGGATATATAAAGCAATTGTAATCAGGATAGCCACAACTAAAAATCCGCCTAAAATATTTGGATGTGGTAAAGTCCCGTAAGCTCGTAACCATCGCCCGGTACTGGTTTCTATAACTGCATCCCCCACCCCTGCCACTTGAGTAGCTACTCCAAACCATTTGCTACCAATTACAGATTGGGTTACAAATTGCCAAACCGCGATTAACCCTTGAACTACTCCAGCAAAAGTAAAGGTGGCTAAAAACTTTTCTAGCCTAATCTTAGAATTTAATAACAAGGTAAACAAAACTGCACCTTCCAACATTTTAAACCACACGCTATAAGCTAAGCCAACGTCGGCTGACCAAAAAATTGTAAGGCCAGACCAAATTAAAGCCAACAAAATTGGCAGTAACAAAGCTAGCCGAGACTGACTAACCGGTAACTTACGACGAAAAGCTAAAGCTAATTTCTTTCGGTTAATTAAGGTCCAAACAATTATTAATAGCCATAGTAAAATTTCGGTAGCATACAATGAATATCTTCCGTACTCCCAAACTTCACCATTTAAAGTTGCCTCTTGCCAAATCCACCGGGCCTGCCAAGGTAACAAAAAAATATAAGCCAGGATACCTAACTCGAGAAATCTATGTTT
>CAXGXT010000055.1:0-4543 GCA_964013765.1 uncultured bacterium
ATCGGTATAACCGTAAGGCAACAATTTATCGATTCGTTCGATCATCTCTCCAGCTGCTTTGTCGGTAAAAGTTAAGCAAAGGATTTGATCGCCGGTGGCTAGCCCAGACTCTACCAACCACGCCAGACGTTGAGTAATAACTGTGGTCTTTCCCGTACCAGCGCCAGCCACGATTAACAAAGGCCCGTCTTTATGTTGCACAGCCTGTTTTTGCTGGTCGTTTAAGTCTTTTAGGAGCTCCATAGTGAGCTGCATTTTAGCAGAAAAACTAAAATTCAAGAAAATAAAAAAGCCTCGCCGAACGAACAAGCGTTCGGCGAGGCTCAAATTTACTCCAAGCGCTCTCCATTTTAAGCTGCTGCCAGCAATAGATAGCGAGTTATAGACATACGAGGCCTTGGTTTCGGCCTACACACATAATCTCTTGTGGCTCGCAATCGTTTGGCGACAAGCCGTACTGAATCTCGAGTCACTTCAGCTAATCCCGGAATCGGGAATGCTGCTGGCTGACGACAAATCTCGTCGGTCACGTACAACAACTGATCTATCCCGGTGTTCCCCGGATGACGTCGATACAGATCCTTCATGCCCGAGCAAGCTTCCAAAAAAACGACTCCGAGCATTTCATACATTCCTTCGCAGCCCAGCCGCAACAAATCGTCATTATCCGTGTCTGGCACAACATTGTATTTATCCAGAAGTCTTTGCAGGTCATTACCGGCAACCATTTTCTGAACAGTACGACGTTGGTGGATCATGCTCTCTAACACCTCATGAATCAAGCAGACCTGCAAGTGAGTTATGCGAGAGATAGTCTCCATAATGTGGTCATAACACTCACAGGCAACCAAGACCATGGTTTCCCAGGGCTGATTACGACCTGAATACCTAACGTTTGTTTGAGCTTGCAATACATACAGAAGGCTTAGAAATTCAGCCCTCACGGAATCGGCTGAATCGTCGCCAGTAAACACAGAACGTCCAAACTCTGTTCGCAGTTTTGTTACGGTAACTGTAGCTGGGATACGGAGACGTAACATAGCGTTACTCCTTTTACGCTATTTCTAATGTTTAGTAAGTAGTCTTCCACCAACCCTCCTTTCAAAAACTACTATTTTAAAAGAGCCCGCGGCTAACATTAGCCACCGAAAAGCTCGAAAAAACAACTTACTATATTATACTAAAAATTTCAAGTTTTAAGTATAAAAAAACTCGCCAAACAGACGATAGGGAATTTGTATTCATAAAACAAGAATACCTCGTGGAATGTGACGTGCACTTCCACGAGGTATTGGGAAAACCAAAACTCTTTTTCCAGCTCCTGGACTCAGGCCTCCGTATAAACGGTGGCTGAGCAAAGAGATAGAACCGGGCGGGTCTGGGCCTGCCCTAATCAAAAACGGCGGTGAGGCGCGCGCTGTGTGCGTACCAATCCTGTTTGAAGCTCGCTGCGAGACTAACCTCACAGTTTGATGGATAGGATCAAACCCACCAAAATTTGTCACTTCATCAGATACGATTCGTATCGTACCGAAGTCGACTGCCATTAAGTCCGAAAACGTCAATTTCAGTCGACGTGGGTAGTCTGCAGGCAGGTAGAAAACTATATGTATATCACCGAGATAAACGTCACAGTTCCCATTCATACGCCTTGGCTCAGCCCACATACTTTTCCACCAGAAACGTCTTTCATTTAACTTATCTTGTGAAACCTCATGTCTCAAGTCAAGAAAGCTAAGCCCATTACCAGTACGCTCCTGGTCTGTAAGCTGAAAGACTTCAATCTCGAAGTCATCGGGGATTTCAGCCTTAAGCTTTGGTAAGCGACTGATATGTCCCCAAAAACTTGCCCATAAAGCATCCTCCCTATCGTAAGCTTCCCAAGGTAAATCTGGTAAGGTTTCTCTGTCCTCAAAAGGTGAATCATTGAAAGTTATGCGAGTTTCCTGAAACTCCAACGGCATCCAGCACTCAGGTAAAGTTTCTGCCAGCTCCCTGTTAGGAGCCGACGTCATGACATGAAAATTCTCCATGACAGTACTCCTAAAAGGTAAGAAGAAAAAAGACGCCTAGCGGCGTCGAAAATGACAATTTGTAGTTAACCTATGACAGTTAACTCCTCCGCTTTTTTGTTTTTGTTTTTGGTTTTGTAGAGAACGCGATCCTAAATTGAGATCGTACACTTCAAGGTACGGGTCTATAGTATTTGGTCAAAAAATACTCCAAATTTACCTAACCTTAGTTTAAAAAAATCCCAAATCAAAAAAATACTCTAAAATACCAATTTTTCCCTACTTATCCACCGATTTAATAAAAATGGCTGTAGATAGTAAAAATTCTTTAATTTTTCTGTTGAAAACATGTTGTGAAAATAGGGGTTAAATTGTTAACCATTGACAAATTAACAACTTATCCTATACTTATTCTATGATGCTTTTTTGGCTTATTTGAGCCAATTTTTGCTTTTTCGAACTTCTAACCAAAAAATGAAAAATCCAATTGAAGACATAAAAAATACCGAAGACCAAGCTGAGAAAATTGTATCTCAGGCTATTAAGGCTAATGAAAAAAAGCTTGTTTCAGCCGATGAAAAAGGCGAAAGTAAGTTACAAAATGTAGCCGAAGACTCGAAGTCTAAGCTCGATGTAATCAGCGAGGAAAGCCGTACCCAGATAAAAAAATTAGCAGCCGACGAAAAGAAACAAATAGTTTCAAAGATTAAATCCTTTGAAAATATCGATTCAGACAGAATCAAAAAAGCCACCAAATTAATTACTGACCGACTGGTAAAAACAGTAAAATAGTATGTCGGTAGTAGATATTGCAAAAGTATGGCTGGTTTTCAGCAACAAACATCAAGAGTCAATCCTAGAGGCGCTTCAGCGCCTCGGTTGGGTGCAGGTGGTTAAAAACGACGATACCCAAATTAAAGCTACTCCTGAAAATTTGGCTAAATTTGAATACGACTTAGCCGGGGTAAACTTTGCGATTAACTTTTTATCTGAGTACGACACCAAGAAAAGATCATTAGGCGAAAAACTTTTACCCAATAAAATAAAACTTTCTCTTGAAGAAATTGAGAGTAAAGTAAATGAATTCGACTTTGCTAAAATTTCTGAGGAAACCCAAGAAGTTGAAGCTACTTTAAATAAAAGTAAAGCCGAAATCGAATCTTCTGCCAGAGAAATTGAAATCCTTGAACCATGGTCTACCCTCCCCTTTCCGACAGGGCCGACTGGAACTACAGACAATACTAGCGGCCGACTCGACTGGAGATTGATAACAGTTAGTCCGCCAGCACTCACCAAGCTACAAAATGATTTAAAAAAAGATCTGGTTGAAACCCAATCTATCGATAACGGCAACGGAAAAAATAAAGAAGTTAAGGCTTACATTTTGTTTAGCAAAACTATTACCTCAAAAGTTGAGGAGACTTTAACTAAATACAATATTAAGCCAGTCGATATTCCGGCCCTGGAAGTAACAGTCGCCCAAAGATTAGCCGACTTAAAACAACTTACTGCCAGTGCTGAATCTCAGATTACCGAAGCTAAATCTAAAGCAACTGAACTAGCCTCAAAACTGGATGACTTAAAAATTGCTTTTGATTGGTTAACTTGGCAAGTTGAAAAAGCTAAAGCAAACGAGCAAGCCCAACCCACAACCAAAACTTCTAATCTTTTAGCTTGGGTACCAAAAGAAAAAATTGAGACTCTAAAAACTGAAATCGGTAAAATCACGAAAGACTTCGACGTTATTGAACAAAAAATAAATGAAGATGATGCCGTGCCGGTCTTACTTCATAACCGATGGGCACAGCCTTTTGAGTCGGTGACCGGAATCTACGGTTCACCACTTCCAAACGAACCAGACCCTAGCCCTTACTTAGCGCCTTTCTTCCTTTTATTTTTCGGATTAGCCTTAACCGACGCTGGATACGGTATTATGTTAGCCGCCTTTTCTTACGCAGCGATTAAAGTTATGAAGCTACCAAAAGCCAAGGCTAAATTACTTTGGGTGCTAGTGTACGGAGGTATTGCCACTTTTGTGGCCGGAGCCTTAGCCGGAGGGTGGTTCGGGATTGTTCTAGAAAACATTCCTATCGTCTGGTTACGTGAATTCTTCCTTAAGATGCAAATAATTAATCCTGTTGAAGAGCCTATTACAATGCTACTGTTTGCTCTAGCTTTGGGAGTAGTGCAAGTTATGGTCGGGATCGGAATAGATGGTTTCTGGAAACTACGACATGGCAAAAAACTAGATGCTCTCTTTGATTCCGGTTTTTGGCTATTCTTTATTGGTACTATCCTATTCTTTAGCATGGTTAAAGTCGGTGTGGCTCCAGAACGATTTGCCTTAACCGCCAAATATTTAGTCTGGGCCGGAGCTGGTTCTCTTATCCTTACCCAAGGTCGCCGCGCCAAAAACATTATTGGAAAAATCGGTGGCGGCGTGATGAGTTTGTACAACCTAGTTGGCTACTTTTCCGACGTCTTGTCTTACGCCCGTATCTTGGCCTTAGGACTAGCCACTGGAATTATTG
>CAXGXT010000056.1:0-4409 GCA_964013765.1 uncultured bacterium
AGTTCTTTACAAGAAGAAACCCTTAATTCTTGAAAATTTCTGGGTGTGTAGCGCTTGTACCCGGCGCACATCT
Organism: uncultured bacterium; assembly: GCA_964013765.1. GTDB lineage: Bacteria > Patescibacteriota > Patescibacteriia > Buchananbacterales > CAXGXT01 > CAXGXT01. The sequence goes on from CAXGXT010000056.1 coordinate 74, forward strand.
CCCTACATGTAGGTGTAGGACTTACATTCGGCTACATGTAGTACGGGGGGAGGGGGGGTAGCAGGGTGCCCTACACTATACTACATTGTCTTACATCTGAATACTTTTCTATACATCTGAATACTTTTATCTACCTTTGCCTACACTGGAACACAATGTATTCTTTTTCTTTACGAACGTATTTTTCGATCTCGCGTGTTGATTCTCTGCCAACAGCAATAACCAAAACTCCTTTGGCCAAAGGATCCAAAGTTCCACCGTGGCCAACTTTTTTGACACCTGTAATCCGCCGCACCTGATTTACAATGTCGTGCGAAGTAGGTCCTTTTTCTTTATAGATTGGAAAAATTTTTAGGGTCATTTGTTTAGTCCCGCAATATATACTGGCAAGTTCATTCCCGGCTTAATCTGCCCGCCCATCAACCACGCCAAAGAACGATGCAAACCATCTAGATGAATTAATTTATCCCGAAAATTTAACATTGCTCGATATGATTCTCTGTTAATAGGTGCGGTGCTTAAAAAAATAGGCGACAATGGTATGCCGCGGAAATATTGTAATTTTAACCAACAATATGGATTAGTTTTTGCATAATTTGGTAATTCCCTGAGAAATTTAAAAGTATCTTGGACGGTACCTCCGATCCTAGGCACTAATTCTACCCGTCCTCCTTCACCTAAATGGTGAGGCAGCAAAACTTGTTGAAATTGATCAAATGAAATTATGGTCTTGGTCCAGTTTCCGGAAAAATATTTATTAGCCGCATACAAAGCTTTGCATACGTGGACATTCCCGCGACTAACGCCGTAGGTGCTTAAAACTTCAGCGAAAGAGACGGTTTGTTTGTGGCCAAATACATTTACCCCATGCCTGCGCCGTTTAAGACTGAAATGGCCCTCCCTGTCTTAAGAATGGTTTAACCTGGCTTATTCAAGCTTCAAAAAAATCAGGCAAACCTCTGCTATAGTAACTATTTTTCGGAATTGGGTCAATGATCAATTAAATATTATTCCCATCACTCCCACTCTAGTGTCCCCGGCGGCTTATTGGTCACATCATAAAGAATCATGTCGATTCCAGGAATTTTATTAAGTTCGGACACAATCTTATTTAGCTTTGGCTTAGGCATTGGGTGAAAATTTACCGTCATTACTTCTTTTGATTCCACCGGTCGTAAAATTATGGTCTCACCTCCCTTTAAAGTTAAAGGCGCAAGAATTACCGGGAATTGCCAAATCTTTTTGTATAGCCCCATCTTTCTTACTTGTTTGGTAACTACGTCGTCGGCTTTTCTTAACAAATCTAATCTGTCGCGTGTTAAAAAAGATTTCTTAGTTTTTATTTTAGATAAATTTACTTTTTTTGGACTTAATAATAAAGCCACGCGATTTATTTCCTTAACTTCGTTTGTCATCCGAGCCGACAAGTCATGTAACTGCCGCCAACTTCCTTGACCCTGGCCCTTTACCTGCAAAAGCACTGGATGCTTGTAAGTTCGATTATCCCCTTGCACTCCAACGCTACTCAATGGCAAGGCGTTGGCTTTAAATTTTGATCCAGCGATTTTTTGTAATTTACGATCGAGCTTATTTTTATTTTTTACTTTTTCCTTACCGTTACTACCCCCACTACACAGGCATCTAATACCTAGACCAGGACCAGGAAAAGGATGCCGACCAATTAAAGAAGCCGGTAAGCCTAATTTTTTGCCAATTACCCTAACTTCGTCTTTATATAAATTCTCTAAGGGCTCGACTAAAGCTCCCATTTTCATAAGCTTTAAAACTTCATCTAATCGGTTATGATGAGTTTTAATTTTGTCGGCGTGGGCAGTACCGCCGCTTTCGATTGTGTCGGGATAAATTGTCCCCTGTCCGAGCACCCAATCTTTAGGATTTAATTTCATTTCGGCCATAATACCGTCTTTGACTTTCAAAAATGTTCGGCCAATGCGCTGGCGTTTTTCTTCTGGGTCAACAATACCCTCAACTGCAGACAAAAACTTATCTTCGGCTTTAACCACATGCAAATCGTCAAACCCCGCCCGCGCTAAGTCGCGTGCAACTTGTCGCGATTCGTTGAGCCGCATTACGCCACTATCGATATGCAAACCAAACACTCTTTTTTTGCCCAAGATTTTTTCTAGAATAGCAAAGCAGACCGAAGAGTCTACGCCTCCGGAAACTAACAAGAACACATTACGTTTACCAACTTTTTTCTTTACCTCGGCAATAATTTGCTGCCAATATTTTTCCGTCGACCAATCTTTTTTGGACTTACAAATTTTAAATACAAAATTATGTAAAACCTTAAGGCCATTTTCGGTATGGGTTACTTCAGGATGAAATTGTAAGCCATAAAGCCCTGCTGAATGATTGGCAAAGGCGGCCACTGGGCAATCACCGGTTCCCCCAATAGCATCAAAGCCTTCGGGTAATGACGAAACTGCATCACCATGGCTCATCCAAACTTTTTCTAGCTTTCCAAGTCCGGCAGTCAGCGGACTATCCTGCCAAACTTTAATATTGGCAAAACCATATTCTTTGGTTTTGCCGGGCCTAACTTTACCCCCATGGTGATGAACAATTAATTGATGCCCATAACATAGTCCTAAAATAGGAACTTTCAGACTAAAAATTTTTGGGTCATACTTAATAGCCGTCTTATCATGAACACTTTGAGGACCTCCGGATAAAATAATACCTTTGGCACCTTTTATTTCGGTAGCCTTAGTTTTTGGGGGCAAAATATCTGCCCGAACTCCTAATTGACGAATTCGTCGGGCAATAAGGTGAGTGTATTGAGATCCAAAATCAAGGATTACTATTTGGGCTGTTTTAGTTTGATTAGAATTAGCCATGGGTTGATTCTAACTAAATTTACGATTATTATAAAGGTATTGAAGTATGGGGCTTAAATTATGAAGTATGGCCCCATAATTCATTTCCCATAATTCATGATTCAAGTATGAAAGAAGCCTTAACTTTTGACGACGTTTTGCTCGTCCCCCAAAAGTCTAGTACTCCCCCCGACAAAACCAATACGGCTATTAGCTTAACTAAAAAAATTAAGCTGGAAATCCCACTTATATCGGCAGCTATGGATACGGTTACCGAAAGCAGGTTAGCTATTGCCCTAGCCAAGGCTGGAGGTATGGGTATTATTCACAAAAACATGACCGCCAGCCAACAAGCCAGCGAAGTGGCAAAGGTAGCCAAAAAAAATCTAGTTTGTGGAGCGTCTGTTTCGGTCGGTACTGAAAGTCTAAAACGAGCCAGCGCGTTGGCCAAAGCTGGCGCCAAAGCAATTGTGGTAGACGTAGCCCATGGGCATTTCTATAAAGTTGCAAATACAGTTAAGGCCCTGAAAAGACTAATTGGTAAACAAGTTGTGATTATCGGGGGAAACGTTGGGACTGGCAAGGCAACCACTGACTTGATCCGGGCGGGAGCTGACGTAGTTAAGGTCGGCGTTGGTCCGGGGTCAATTTGTACCACTCGCATAGTAGCCGGAATTGGCGTGCCTCAATTAACTGCTATTATGGACGCCGTAAAAGCCGCTAAAAAATCTAAAACGCCAATCATTGCTGACGGCGGTATTAAATATTCAGGAGATATTGTTAAAGCTTTAGGGGCAGGAGCTTCGGCCTTTATGGTTGGTAGCTTATTAGCCGGCACCGACGAATCTCCAGGAAAAATAGTTGTAGTTAAGGGCAAAAAATTTAAAACCTACCGCGGTATGGGTTCAATTGATGCAATGAGCAAAGGATCTAAAGATAGATACTTACAAGCTGGTAAAAAAAGTGCCGAAATGATTGCCGAGGGAGTTTCTGGTCAAGTTCCCTACAAAGGAACAGTCGCCGACGTAGTTCATCAACTTATCGGCGGTCTGCGACAAGGTATGGGGTATACAGGTGCCAAAGATATTGGGCAACTCCATAAAAAAGCTAGTTTTATAAAAATCACGTCTGCTAGCTTAAAAGAAAGCCACCCTCATGATTTAGCAAATATACAAAATTCTCCTAATTACCAACACTTACCAAAGTAGAGAATTTTTATAATTTTGGTATACTATACAGATGACAAAACAGGTAAACGAAATTCTTAGTTGGTATCCTACTTTAACCAACGCTCAGAAAAAAAATCTAACCAAGATTCTTAATTTTGGTCGTCTCGGTGGCACTGGTAAAATGGTAATACTACCTGTCGACCAAGGCTTTGAACACGGACCGGGCCGAAGTTTTGAACCCAACCCAGCTGCTTACGACCCGCGCTACCACGCGGAACTAGCAATTAAAGGCGGCTGTAATGCTTACGCTGCTCCTTTGGGTGCGCT
>CAXGXT010000057.1:0-4408 GCA_964013765.1 uncultured bacterium
AAATCCCGACCCTGTTCGGGATTTTCTTGCAAAGCGATAATTTCGGCTTGTTTTACAGTATTTATGAATCGGGCGGCGAGTTCGAACCGATTATTGCTTTTTTGCTCAAAAGCCGTCAGTTTGTCTTTCAAAAGCTGTTTTTGATTGACGAGTTTGTTTTTGGCTTCTCGGTATTCGGCAAGGTTTAGGGCGTTTTCAAGATAAGCGTTCATCAATTTTTCCAGCTTCTCGTCAATCACTTTCATTTCATCTTGAATTTTTTGAGCAAAAAAGCGTGATGATTGGGCTTTTGTTTCTTTTTCAATTTCAAGTTCGTTTAGCATTTTTTCAGCCCAATCATCGGGCAAAGAAACTTTTTGAATTGTATCTTTGATTTGAGATGAAATTTTTTCTTCCCTCGTAAAAACATTTTGGCTACATTTGTGATTTGGATTTTTCTTGGTGCAATAGTAGTAAGTGTAAGATTTTCCGCTCGGTTTTATCTTTTTGTCGGCGGTTATGGTAAATCCGCACTCGCCACAGCGAAATAATCCGCGATAAAGAAAAAATTTCATCTCATCTTGCTTTTGCGGTTTGCTTTTCTTTTTCATTACTTCTTGGCATTCGTCAAAAAGTTTCTTTGCAATAATCGGTTCGTGCTTTCCTTCAAAATATTCTCCGTTATAGCGAATTAAGCCGTAATAAAACGGATTTTGCAAAAGATATTGATAATTTGAGACGGAAATCATTTTGTCTCGCCGCCCGCGTAAACCAAGCCCGTTGATAATCTTTCGGAGTTCTTTCAAGGTGTATTTTCCAGTAGCGTAGGCCTCAAATGCCGTTTTGATAAATGACGATTTTTCTTTGTCCACATAAATCTGTTTTGTTTCCTTATTGTTCAAATAGCCGAGCGGAGCCATTTGAGGCCATAGTCCGTTTTTCAATTTTTGCCGATGACCTCTTTTGATATTTTCCGAAAGATTATCAATATAATATTTTGACTGCCCAAAAGCTATACTTAACATAAATTTTCCTTGCGGTGTGGGATCAAACCAAAAAGTTGGGAATTTTAGCTCTTTGATAATTCCGGTATCAACCAAGTAAATGATTTGTCCGCCGTCAACGGAATTTCTGGCTAATCTGTCAGGGTGCCACGCTAAAATTCCCTCGGCTTCGCACGCTTCAATTCTTTTTAGCATTTCAGCGAAGACAGGCCGGCCCGGTTTCTTGGCGGTTTGTTTTTCTACCAAAGTATCAATAACATCAATGTTTTCTTTTTTAGCTAACTCTCGCAATTCGGCTAACTGATCCGCAATACTGCGAACTTGCCTGTCTTCGCTGTCCGTTGACTTGCGGGCATAAATGAAAAACTTTTTGGTTTGATTATTTTCTTGTGTCATATTGTTTTTGTTATTAGGCAGTCAAAATATTTGAAATTATCGCTTTGCCTTTCGCCTTCGGCGAAAGAAAAAAGATTGGTTAATAAATTTTTCAAATTTATGTTTGCCTTTGGCAAACCGAACTTCCGTTTGAGCGGGCAGAAATTGTTTTTGGATTTCAAATTTCCCTTCAAAATCACGGCTTTTGCCGAGCCCGACCCCGCACTTGATGCGGGGGAGGGCGAGGCAACAATCCTCAAAAACGCTGAAATTGTAAATTGGCGGAGAGAGTGGGATTCGAACCCACGATGACATTGCTGCCATACTGCTTTTCGAGAGCAGCGCCTTCAACCACTCGGCCACCTCTCCTTAACGATTCATGCTTCATGATTCGTACCACAAAAAATACCACTTGGCAATTAAACCATTTTTCTATTATAATATGACCATGTATAAAGATAAAAAAGTTAAAAAAGTAGTCATCCCGGTCGCAGGCCTCGGTACCCGATTCTTACCCGCCACCAAGGCCCAGCCCAAAGAAATGTTGCCGGTCTTGGACAAACCTATTATCCAATACATTGTCGAAGCGGCTGTCTCGGCCGGCATGACTGACGTTATCCTAGTCACCGGTCCAACCAAGCGGGCCATTGAAGATCACTTCGACGCCAGCCCCGAACTAGAAGCTATGCTAGCCGTTAAAGGCAAAAAAGCCGTGGCTAGCGAGATTAAAAAAATTTCACAACTCGCAAATTTTGTTTATATTCGCCAAAAAGGTCCTTATGGTAACGGAACCCCGGTTTTAAACGCGGCTGGCGTGATCGGCGATGAACCGTTTGCAGTCGTATACGGTGATGACATCTGGTTGACTCCCGACGGCAAACCTCATCTTTCCCAACTCTTAGAAACTTTTTACCATTACGGTGACCCAGTTATTACTGCCCTGCCAGTTACCGCAGAAATGACTAAACACTACGGAGTGATCGACGGAACTAAAATCGAAAAAGATGTTTATCAAGTAAAACGCATTGTCGAAAAACCTGGACCGAAGCGCGCGCCTAGTCATATCGCTTCTTTTGGAGGCTACGTCCTAACGCCCGACATTTTTCGCGAATTAAAGAAAACTAAAGTTGGAAAAGGTAACGAGTTATGGATGGTAGACGCTATCACCAATCTCGGTAAAAAAAGACCAATTTATGCCAAGCTAATGAAAGGCCAATACCTAGACACTGGGTCCAAAGTAAACTGGCTTAAGGCCAACATTGAAATTGCCCTGGCCGATAAAAATATTAACGGAGAGTTCAAACGATATCTGAAAAAAAGTTTAAGCTGAGTTGAAGATCTAATTTAAGCTGAGTCAAAGAAAGAATGAAACTAAAACCAAAATATTTTATCTTACTGCTGTTGGCAGTGCTTGTGTCCACGGCCGGTTTTCGCTGTAGTTTTATTTCCCCAAAAACCAAAGCCCTACTCCAACCAGTAACTCTAGAATGGTGGGGCGTATTCGACAACCCTAGCGACGTGGCTGGCACGATCAATACTTTCCGAGCCCGCTTCCCGCACGTAACAATTAATTATCGTAAACTCCGGTTCGAAGAATACGAAGACAAGCTTCTCGAGGCCTTGGCCGAAGACCGCGGCCCCGATATTTTTGCCTTGCCCAACACTTGGCTGCGTGGGTACTTACCAAAAATTGAACAACTGCCTCCACAAACAGTTATGGCTACCCAACGAATTAAAGAAACTTTGGGTGTTAAAAAAGACGTTATCGTCGAACGAGTAAATATTCCTAGTTTAACCTCGGCCGATATTCGAACACGATTCTTACAAGTGGTGAACGACGACGTGGTCATCGGCGACCAAGTTTACGGCTTACCATTGGCAGTCGACACCTTGGCCTTGTTTTACAATCGCGATTTATTAGACAATGCTTCAATTGCCTTACCCCCAAAAAGCTGGCGTGAATTCCAGGACGCTGTTAAGCGGCTGACCTTTCAAAATCGATCCGGTCAGCTAGTGCAATCCGGGGCAGCTCTAGGGACAAGCAACAACGTTGAGCGCGCTACCGATATTATCAGTTTACTGATGATGCAAAACGGGGCCAAAATGATGGAAGGAGAAAAGGTTACTTTTAACCAAATTCCAGCTGGCCAAGCCGACCGCAGCTACCAGCCAGGCACGGAAGCCTTACGTTTTTATACTGACTTCGCCGCGCCTTCCAAAGAAGTTTACACTTGGAACAAAGCCCAACCAAACAACCTACAAGCCTTTGCCGAAGGGCGCTTGGCATTTTTCTTTGGCTACAGCTACCATGTCCCTCAACTAGAAGCCAGCAGTCGCGGTAAATTAAATTTTGAAATTGTCCGTGCTCCACAAATCGAAGGTAACCGTGAAGTAAACTTTACAAACTACCAGCTCCAAGTTGTTTCCAAAAAATCATCTCACATTAATGAAGCTTGGAACTTTATTCAGTTCGCTGCTACCGAAGGCGGAGCGCAGTCTTACTTAACCGCCACCGGTCGGCCGACTGCCTTACGAAGCTTAGTCGACAGCCAAACTGCCGATCCAAAACTAGGAGTGTTTGCCAGCGAATTACTAACCGCTACTAGTTGGTACAAAGGAGTCGACGCTCAGACCGCCGAAGCCTTCCTGGCCGAAATGATTGACTCGGTTAGCGAGCGCGGAGAAGATCCGGCCAAAGCCATTAACTTAGCCGCCGGACGAGTGCAGCAAACTATAAAATAAGTATCGAGGGATCAGTATAGAGTATACAGGGTAAGTATAAGCTGTCCTCCATACTGTATACCGAATACTCTACCCTACCACATGCTACGTATAATCACATTAACCTTAGCTATCATTGCCCTAGCCACGCCGACTGCGACCAACGCTCAATTTGGTAATATTTTTATCGACAGCTTCGGCCGACCAGCCAGCACCTTAATCCCAGTAAACTGCACTAATAAATCAGGTGGATTTAGTCAGTACGTTCAAGAGCGTATTAACGATAATGATGTAGGGGGAGTGGCAAATGCTTTAGGGGTATCAGAGAA
>CAXGXT010000058.1:0-4367 GCA_964013765.1 uncultured bacterium
CTATTATCTTGCTTCTCTTCTACCGCCCCGGGAATAGCCTGATCAAAGCTCGGCCAACCTGTGCCCGAGTCAAATTTATTAGTTGAATCAAAAAGTTGCGCCCCACAGCCAGCGCACTTGAATATCCCGTCTTCTTTTAGATTATTATATTTACCAGTGAACGGTGCTTCAGTTCCTTTCTCACGCAAAATATTATACTGTTCAGGACTTAAATCTTTTTGCCACTGATCATTAGTTTTTTCTAGCTTGGGCATATACGATTTAAGAACAAAGCTCCGAGGGTCGGATTTCCCCCTTCGCCCATTCGACTTCGCTCAGGGCTTCGGGGGACAGGCGAACCTTAGTATTCAAATATGAGCTCCGAGGGTCGGATTCGAACCGACAACCAATGCGTTAACAGCGCACTGCTCTACCATTGAGCTACCTCGGAGCTCATATTTGAATAAAATGATCTACCACTTGCATGCCCCGCGTAGCATCGAACGTAGTGAGATGCGAAGTGGGGAGCTACCTCGCCCCGTCATTCGACGGGGCGACGGGGTGGATACCCTGGCGGAGCACTGCCCTCAAGATTAATAATCTCTTAATTTTTCAATCAACTTATGCTTTTCTATTTTTTCTAAAGCCTTGGCCTCAATCTGACGAATACGCTCTCTGGTAACATCAAATTCTTGACCAACCTCTTCTAAAGTATGAGAAATTCCATCCAATAATCCGAATCGCATTTCTAAAATCTTTTGCTCACGCGGGGTCAAGTCCTTAATAATATCTCGAACATAATCTCTTAGTAACTGCAGCGCGGCAACTCTGTCCGGGGTTATAGTCTTAACGTCTTCAATAAAATCTTCCAGAGTACTATCTTCATCATCTTCACCGACCGAAGTTTCAATAGAAATAGTCTCCTGCGAAATCTTAATGATATGACGAATTTTGTCAAGATCTTGACCCATTTCCGCCGCAATTTCCTCGGGCAAAGGTTCGCGTCCTAAATCTTGAATTAACTGACGTTCAATCTGTTTAAACTTATTAATAGTTTCGACCATGTGCACTGGAATTCTAATCGTCCTTGACTGGTCAGCTAAAGCTCGAGTAATCGCCTGGCGAATCCACCAAGTAGCATAAGTCGAAAACTTATAACCTTTTCGGTAATCGAATTTCTCAACCGCCCGGAAGAGACCAATATTCCCTTCTTGAATTAAATCAAGTAAAGATAAACTCTTACCCGTAAATCTTTTGGCAATCGAAACTACTAGACGCAAGTTAGCTTCAATCAACTTACGCTTAGCTTCTTGTTCTTGTCGTTCGGAACGTTTAGCTAGGGCAACCTCTTCTTCGGCTTTTAGTAAGGGCACCGAACCAATCTCCCGTAAATACATTTGAATCGAATCCGAAGAAATATCTCCAGCATCGATCATTTTTTTTGGGGCGGCCTTAGGTTTAGCTTTTGATTTGGCTTTTCCCTTGGCGGCTGGCTTTGCCTTTGCCTTGCTTGCGGTTTTTCCACCGCGAGCTCCAGGCTCAATCCGACCCAACAATTCGGCCGCACTACCCCGGTCAAGAATGCCGCCCGAAGTTTCCATTACCTGCAAGCCTAAATGTTCGAACTCTAGCAAGGTAGCCTCGTAATCATCTAGGTAATCTTCCAAATCGGGCATGGCTTGCAACAACTCTTCTTCGGTGGCAAAGCCCCGTTCTTTGGTTTTGGAAATCAAACGAGCAATCGCCTCCTTATCCAGCTCAGCCTTGGGAGCTTTGATCTGAGCCGCGGTAGGTTTTTTTACCACCTTACGTTTGGCCGCAGTTTTTTTTGTAGCAGGTTTAGCAGTTTTTTTGACCACCTTCGGCTTGGCCGGCTTTTTCTTGGCTACCTTATTGGTTGCCCTAGAAGATACCTTTTTCGGAGCACGCTTAGGAGTACTTTTTTTGATTGGCATTTTTTTATAAAAAGTAAGGTAACTATTCTATCCCTGACAACTCTTTAGTAACCTTATTAAACTCTTTTGATAATAATGATAATTTTTGCTTGTCTTGCGCTGCCTCAGCCTGCTTAAAACTAGTAGCCAAAATCTGAAGTTGGCCCAATAAATAGTTTCGACGCTGATGGCTGAGTAATAAATTAACTTCTTCTAAAATTGATGCTTTATCCAGCTCGGCATAATCACGAACAGCTAAAAGTGATAGCTTGCCAGCTAAAAGGCGCTCGCTGTCACCGAGACCGGCTACAAACTCATCATAATTAAAAGAAGCCGCAGCGGATAGAGCTCCTTCTCCTGTAGCCTGCGGTAATTTACTTTGTTTAGTATAGTAAATATTGAGCTGTTTGTAAAGGTTTTTTAGAATTTCATCGGTAATTAATTCGACTGGTAACTTTTTCTGCAAAGTTATAATTGTTTCAGGATTATTTAAGGCTAGCGCCACCAAACGTTCGGCCGCGCCTAATGTATCTGAGGAACTAGCTTTATTTGTTTTTTTTGCAGCCAGGGAATCCTTAGGTTCGGCTGAAGACACTGAAGAAGGTGGAGAGTAATTATTATTCTTAGGCCTTGGTAAAGACTCGTACAAAAATGACTCTGGAACATTTAAAAGAGTAGCTAATTGCTGCAACCAGTGAGCCTGCTCAACTTTGTCCGGCAATTTTGCAATAACGCTTAATAAAATCTTAGCCGCTGATTTTTTACCATCAACTTCGTTTAAATCATAAGTACTCCTGACCTGCTCAAAATAATAATCCATAATAGTGCCTGCTTCGGCCACCGCCTTTAGCCAAGCCGACTTATCGGTTTGAATTAAATCATCGGGATCTTTTCCGGAAGGTAAAAATATAACTTTTAGACTTAAATCTGCACTCAAAGCCAAATCAATCCCGCGGCGAGCTGCGGTTTGTCCAGCCGCGTCGGTGTCGAAAGCTAAAACAGCAGTGTTGGTAAAACGCTTAATTAATTTAATCTGGTCCGGAGTCAAGGCTGTACCGGAAACAGAAACTACGTTTTTGGTGCCGGCTTGCCAAGCTGCGATAACATCCATATACCCTTCGACCAAAACTATTTGCTTAGCTTCTTTAGCCGCAGTCTTAGCGCGATGTAAATTATATAAAACACTGCTTTTATCGTAAACAAAGCTTTGTGGAGTATTAATATATTTGGCACCTTCTTCCTGTGATTTCATTGTTCGTCCACCAAAACCAATGACTCGATTATGCGCGTCATGAATCGGAAACATTAACCGATCTCGGAAACGATCATAAAAACCTGTGCCACGATCTTTCTTAACCAACAAGCCGGCTAAAAAAATATCTTCGGTTTTAAACTTTCTATCGTTTAAAAACTTTAATAGATTTTCCCAAGCGTCGGGTGCCCAGCCTAGCTGAAACTCTTCAATCATAGCTTGGTCGACATGACGACTTTTTAAATATTTTCGCACTGGCTCGGCGGCCGGATGGTCGAGTAAAAGCTTGTGCCAATAACGGCTAGCTAGATTAGTTATTTCCAAAAGCTTTTGACGCTGACTTATCTCTTGCGGATTAACCCTGCGCAACGTCACCCCTGCTCGCTCGGCCAACATACGTAAAGCTTCCGGAAATTCCATACCTTCAATTTTTTGGATAAAAGAAATAACATCTCCCCCTTCACTACAGCCAAAACAATGCCAAATTTGTTTGTCTTTGGACACCATAAAAGAAGGTGTCTTTTCGGAATGAAACGGACACAATCCTTTGTGGTTGATACCGGAAGCCTTGAGACGAACGTATTCAGAAATTACGTCTACAATGTCGAGACGTGTTTTTACTTCTTCAGCTGGAGTTGGCATAAATCTAGGTTTTAGCTTATAGGTTTTAGTTTATAGTGAAAGTTTTGTCATTTTACATGTCGACCGCGTAACTTGCAAAATAATTGACTAGTAAGCCAATTTCTGGTTTAATAGCTACTACATTGTGCTCCGCGTGGAGGGGTGCCAGCCCCGCTACGCCTGTGGCTTCGCGGGGTAAAAGTGGTCGAAGCTTCTTTTAACTAAGTGTCCAAACCGGAGGGGTGCCAGAGTGGTCGAATGGAACAGTCTTGAAAACTGTCGGGCCTGCAAAGGTCCCGTGGGTTCGAATCCCACCCCCTCCGGTTTGGACATAACGTTATGAATTTTATCCGCCGTAGCCTTGGCGAAGGCGAGCCCACCCCCTCCGCGTGTAACATAATTAATGTTTACTAAAAATCTAAAAGACTGCGAAGAATTCATCGCTGGAGACAAAACTATCCTCCGAGAAATTTTGCATCCCGACAAAGCTGATTTAAAACTTCGTTACAGTCTCGCCCACGCGATCGTCAAGCCAGGAGAAAAGTCACGTCCTCACAGACTTAAAAACTCTGAAGTCTATT
>CAXGXT010000059.1:0-4279 GCA_964013765.1 uncultured bacterium
GTAGCAGTAAAGATACGGCCGCCTTTTTCTGGCTTTACCCTAAACCAGGTGAATACGAAATAGTTTTAACTATTTCAAATGATGACAAGTTTGCTACAGCCAAAACTAAAATTAAGGTCAAATCCGACATTCCCCCGGTCGACAATATAACAATCTCTGAATTTTTACCTAATCCCGAAGGGTCAGACGATGGAGAATTTATTGAACTCTTTAACCCTAACAATTTTGCGGCCGACATTTCTGGCTGGAAACTTGACGATGCCCCCAAAGGCAGTCGTCAGTACGAGATTCCATCTGAAACTATAATTGAACCCGAAAATTATTTAGTTTTTGCCCGTGAAGACACTGGCCTGGCCTTAAATAATTCTAGCGACCAAGTTCGTTTATTTAACTTTAACGATGAATTAATCTCGCAAGCCAGCTACCGAAAAGTAAAAGAAGATCAGAGCTATATATTAATTAACCAAGTCTGGCAACTTACGGACATAGTTACGCCCGGATTCACAAATGAATTTAGTATCGCAGAGCCAGCCGCGAAACTTTCTGCCAAGTCAGCTCCGCTTATACAAGAAGCCACTCCAGAAGAAATCCATGACTTACCGACTGGCACCAATGTTCGCACCAGCGGGATTATTACGGTTTTACCAGGTACTTTGTCGGCGCGATCTTTTTACATGGCCGGGTCAGGCGGCGTGCAAGTTTATTTAAATAGCAAAGACTTCCCAGATCTAGAGCTAGGAAGTATTGCGGTGGTCGAAGGAAAAATTTCTCAAGCCGCTGGCGAAAAAAGAATTAAGCTTTCTTCGGCCGAAGACTTGCTAATTACTGGACAAACCGACGAAGTAGAATCTTTAGCTTTGCCGATCGAGGAAGCCAGACAAGAAATTGCCAGCCTGGTAACTATTGCTGGACAAGTTTCCCAAGTGGCCGGAAATAATTTTTGGCTGGAAGACGACACCGAAGAAATAAAGGTTTATCTAAAACCTAGTACGGGTGTGGAGGCTGAAGTTAATCTGGGTGACACGGTCGAAGTTACTGGTTTGGTCTTGCCCGACAAAGAAGATGTCCGCTTAGTGCCGCGAGTACAAACCGACGTAAACATCACCCAAGTGTTGGGCGCGAGTACTAGCGAAGAAGAAAAGAAAAAACAGATCTTAACCTGGAGCATTGTCGGCGCGGGGATTTTGTTGATTTTATTTATGCTTAAAAAAGCCCGACGGGTTAAAAATGTATCTAACTCTACGTAAAGCAATAATGAATCGTCTAACGTAAATGAGATATTTTTGGTTTGGGAATAAAAAAAGACCCTCATTTTTACTCGCGGGTCTTATTACGAGTTTGGTTTTAGGGTTATTAACCCACTAAGCTTTTTCCAATTCGAGCCCCTTGACTCTTGCCGGGTCCAGTCTACTGCCGTCTGGCGGAAAAAAAACGGCGAGCTCTCCTGTGCTAGCCATGTTAAGACAAAGACGATTGTCTCCGATATCAGATGGCGCAGCGATGAGGAGACTCACGCCATAGTCGAGATCGTCATGATTCTCCCAGTTGCCAGGCACTGGGGATTCCCCAGAAGCTTTGGCGAGCCAAGAAAATCTGACTACCAACTCTGCATCGAAACCCTCACCCTCAATTGAGACTTTTTCGACTTCTCCGCGAAAAAAGTATCCATCGCCCGGATTCTGAATTTCAAGCTGACCTCCCACGAAACGTTGAAGATCCCCCGTAGAAAGCTCCATGTGGTTACTCCTTCAAAAAGGTGCGTTTCGCTCGAACATAACGTATCCGAGCGTTAAACAAATCTACTACTTTATAAAAATAAAGTCACCCAACCTCCACATATCCTTAGGTTTGAATTTTTCAAAATGCTACACTCTCCCACCACTTGCAATTTACGAAAATTCTGTTATCCTAGTTAACTGTTACTGGTTTACTATTTATAACTGTTGCGCGGGTGTGGTTCAGTGGTAGAACGTCTCCTTGCCAAGGAGAAGGTCGCCGGTTCGATCCCGGTCACCCGCTAATCGAGATAAGGTCGTCCCGCAAGCGCGGGATCACCGCTCCAGAAATAAAATGGTAAACTATTATAGTCTGGGCGAGTGGCGGAATTGGTATACGCGACGGACTTAAAATCCGTTGGGCGCAAGCCCTTGAGGGTTCGAGTCCCTCCTCGCCCATCTTCGCTCGCCTTCGGCGAGCTACGATGGGCGCAGCCCATGCACAAACATTTGCGAGCTAAGATGACCCTCGTAGCCTGTAAGGCGAAGAGGGGGAATAATATTATTACATGACAGCGCCTTAATGGTGCTGTTTATGTTTTACGTTTATATTTTACAAAGTAAAAAAGATAGTAATTTTTTGTATAGAGGATTTACAACCGACCTTCAAAAGAGATTTCAGAAACATAATTACGGGGAGGTTAAATCAACTAAGTATGGGAAGCCATGGAAATTAATATTCTATTGTGCCTTTACTGAAAAAAGTACTGCCCTAAAGTTTGAAACATACTTAAAGACACCATCTGGATTAGCATTTTCCTTAAAAAGGCTTATTTAAAAACGTTTAAATGGCCATTTTTTTATATTTACAAAACCTGCTAATATACACGGACTATGCCAGAAGATAATCTAAAAGAAGAGAGGGTAACAGCTTCTAAAGAGCAAAATGTAGCCGAAAAGCTACTGGATGCTACTTTGCGTCCCAAAAGACTAACCGAATACGTTGGGCAATCAAACGTCAAAAAAAACCTGGAAATATTTATGGCCGCGGCCAAACAGCGGGGCGAGCCAATCGAACATGTCCTGCTCTATGGCCCACCGGGTTTAGGTAAAACCACCTTGGCTCATATCATTGCTGATGAAATGGGAGTTGGTATTCGGGTTACTTCAGGTCCGGCTATTGAACGAAGCGGTGACCTGGCCGCAATCTTAACTAATCTATCAGATGGCGACATATTATTTATCGACGAAATCCACCGCTTGCATCGCACGATCGAAGAAGTACTGTATCCGGCCATGGAAGATCACGCCCTAGACATTGTCATCGGCAAAGGACCAAGTGCCCGTACCCTCCGGCTCGACTTACCAAAATTTACAATTGTTGGCGCGACCACCAAGATCAGTATGCTATCTTCGCCTTTGCGCGATCGGTTTGGTAGCATTTACCAACTTAGTTTTTACGATAACGAAGAAATCGGTCAAATCTTAAATCGTTCAGCTGGAATTTTAAACGTTGACTGCGCGCCTGACGCACAAATGCAAATCGCCAGCCGCGCGCGCCGTACCCCCCGAATTGCCAATCGTTTACTAAAGCGCGTGCGTGACTTTGCCCAAGTTAAAGGCGACGGTCGGGTCACGGTCGACCTGGCAGACCAAGCCCTGGCCATGCTCGAAGTTGACCAATACGGCCTAGACCGCGTTGACCGCCAAATTCTTAAATCGATTATTGAGCGCTACGACGGTGGTCCGGTTGGTTTAGGAGCCATTGCCGCCGCCACAGCCGAAGAAGTAGCCACCATCGAAGATGTTTATGAGCCATTCTTGATCCAAGCCGGTTTTTTAAAGCGTACCCCAAAAGGACGAATGGTTACCGCTAAAGCTTATGAACATTTAGGCATAACTCGCGACGGAATGTTATAATAAAAGCCATGCAAATACCATTGGCCATCTTTTACTTCTTGTATCTAGCCCTAGTGGCCGTATATGTTCTCTACACCATTTTTAATATTTACCACCTATTAAGGTTTGCTTCCCCGTCGCCATTAAATTTGGCGATTGTTTTATTATACTTAGCTATCTCGGCAGTAATAGTTTGGTTATCTTGGCAATACGTTGGCGCTATCGATTGGAGCGGAAATCTAATTTTGCCGGGACCAAATGATGCCATCTTTCCTTAAGTAGTTAAGTAGTAAAGCCATGCATAAATTTTTTATTCCCAATCCTTATCCTAACGAAAAAATAATCCTGCTCTTGCGCCGGCATTGGTTTATTATTCTATTGCGCCTAAGCTTCTGGGCCCTAGTCGCTTTACTGCCACTTATTTTTTACCGTACGATTGGCCACAACTTTATTCCGACCGACCCCTTAGCTCCACTTTATCCGATCTTAGTATTATTCACTAGCACCTACTATCTATATACTTTCTTATTTGCTTTCCATAGTTTTGTTGATTACTACCTCGACGTTTGGATTGTAACCAACCAACGGATTGTAAATATCGAACAACGCGGCTTGTTTAGCCGAGAAGTTTCCGAACAAAAACTTTTCCGGATCCAAGACGTGAC